>NZ_JBVCWP010000128.1:0-10805 GCF_057460485.1 Boseongicola sp. | reverse complement strand
TGGGCGATTGCGCCGTTCGGCATATGGGCGCCGTCCTCACCGAGATGGAAACCTCCCTTTTCCCTGCACTTGCCACACGCTCGACCGACATGCCGGTGGTTCCTGAAGGCGCCAGGCAATCGACGCTCAATATCAATTCATTCCACGGCGGACAGGACGAGAACCCTCCCGAATTTACCGGCTTTCCCTCGCCTTGCGTGCCTGACAGTGCGCGCATGGTCATTGATCGACGCTTTCTGATCGAGGAAGACTTCCAAGACGTTCAGCAGGAAATTCACACCCTTCTGGAACGGGTCAAATCGCAACGGGAAACTTTTTCATACGACATTCGCGACTTGCACCATGTGATCCCAACGATGACCGACAAGACGGCACCAATTGTGCAAAGCACCGCAAAAGCAATCAAAAGTGTCTTGGGTCGGGATGCGGAGTATGTCGTTTCCCCAGGCACTTATGATCAAAAGCACATTGATCGGATCGGGCGCCTTAAAAACTGCATTGCCTATGGGCCGGGATTACTGGAACTTGCGCATAAGCCCGATGAATACATCGGCGTTGACGATATGCTAGACTCGGCGAAAGTGATGGGCCTGTGCTTGATTGATCTTTTAACCGACGCTGGTGAACAGGGAGAAAAGTTATGAAATTCAAAGCATTGACGAGCGCTGCTGCGCTGGTGGTTTTGGCGGGCACGGCTCAGGCTGACACAGGCTTGATTGTTGGTCTGCAACTGGAGCCACCACACCTTGATCCGACGAGTGCTGCCGCAGGCGCGATTGATCAGGTCCTTTATTCGAATGTTTTCGAAGGTTTGACGCGTTTTGGGCCTGACGGCTCGGTCAATCCAGGCCTCGCCGCAAGCTGGGACATCTCGGAGGATGGCCTGAGGTACACGTTCAACTTGCGCGAAGGTGTCGCTTTCCATGACGGGACGGCAATGGATGCAGAGGACGTTGTGTTCTCACTTGACCGAGCGCGCGCCGAAGACAGCACAAATGCGCAAAAGGCACTCTTTGCCGAAATTGAAGGCGTCGAAGCGGTTGATCCAACCACTGTGCGCGTGACGCTTTCGACCGCCAATGGCAGTTTTTTGTTTAATATGGCTTGGGGCGACGCCGTGATCGTCGCCTCCGAAAGCATCGAAAATATCAAGACGAACCCAGTGGGAACGGGCGCATTCAAATTCTCGAACTGGGTCCAGGGGGACCAGATCGAGTTAGTTCGCAATGAGGACTATTGGGGAACGCCAGCCAATCTCGAGACAGCGACCTTCAAGTTCATTTCAGATCCCACTGCGGCGTTTGCGGCCATGATGGCTGAAGATGTCGATGTATTTTACAGCTATCCCGCACCTGAGAACTTGCCACAGTTCGAAGCAGATGCGCGCTTCGAGGTGCTTGTCGGATCATCAGAGGGTGAGACTATTCTGGCGATCAACAATCTGATGGAACCGTTCACCGACGTGCGTGTCCGCAAAGCAGTTGCACACGCTATTGACCGGCAAGCCATTATAGATGGTGCCATGTTCGGCCTTGGCACTCCGATCGGGACGCACTTTGCGCCACACAACCCAGACTACGTCGATCTGACGAGTAATTCGCAGTATGATCCCGAGCTTGCAACGTCATTGCTTACCGAAGCGGGTTACCCTGACGGGTTCACAACAACGTTGAAATTGCCGCCGCCATCCTACGCCCGTCGTGGTGGCGAAATAATTGCCTCCCAGTTACGCGCTGTGGGTATTCAGACCGAAATCAGCAACCTTGAGTGGGCCCAATGGCTTGAACAGGTGTTTCGCGGCAAAGACTTCGGCCTGACGATTGTCAGCCATACCGAGCCTTTCGACATCGGTATCTACGCGCGGCCTGAATACTACTTCCAGTATGACAACGCCGACTTCCAGTCGTTGATCAAGGACCTGACGGCCGAGACTGATCCTGCAAAACGCTCAGAACTTATTGCCATGGCGCAGACAATAATCTCGAACGATTATGTGAATGGATATCTCTTCCAATTGGCAGTCCCAACGGTCGTGAAAGCCGGCATTCAAGGCATCTGGTCCGATGCGCCGACACAAGCGATTGACCTCACAGCTGTCAGCTGGAGCAATTGATTAAAATGGCCCGCCCCGGCAGCAACTTCGCCTGCCGGCGCGGGCTTTGAGCTAAGCCCAGACAGATGGCGCGCTATATCCTGACGCGACTTTTATCGTTGCTTATCAGCTTGACCGTTGCCAGTGCCGTTATTTTTGCGTTGATCGAAATCATACCGGGCGATCCTGCCGCCTCCATGCTAGGGATCAATGCGCAAGACGACACGATTGCCGCCTTACGCGCCGAGCTTGGACTGGATACCAGCCCTCTTGAGCGCTATTTCGGTTGGGTCAGCGGAATGGTTACCGGTGATTTTGGCACGTCGTATACCTACCGCACGCCAATCTCTGAAATGATCGCGGAACGGCTTTGGATATCACTTCCGCTCGCCCTTATCGCGCTTGCGCTTTCGACGCTAATTGCCTTCCCGGTTGGCATTCTTGCCGCATCGAAGCGAGGCTCTTTGACCG
Organism: Boseongicola sp.; assembly: GCF_057460485.1. Classification (NCBI taxonomy): domain Bacteria; kingdom Pseudomonadati; phylum Pseudomonadota; class Alphaproteobacteria; order Rhodobacterales; family Paracoccaceae; genus Boseongicola; species Boseongicola sp. The sequence continues at coordinate 8,242 of NZ_JBVCWP010000128.1, read as the reverse complement.
ACACAATTGTTATGGGCTTCACCCAACTTGGCGTCGCCATCCCGAACTTTTGGTTTGCTATGCTGATGGTGCTGGTTTTTGCAATTAACCTTCGATGGTTCTCGGCCGGCGGGTTTCCGGGCTGGGACGAGGGCCTGTTTACTGGATTGAAGGCTCTGACTTTGCCAGCGATCTCACTTGCCCTACCCCAGGCGTCCATCTTGGCTCGCGTGATGCGCTCGGCTCTCGTAGATACGCTGGACGAAGACTTCATGCGGACCGCACGCGCCAAAGGGTTGAACAGACGACAAGCCATCCAACGCCACGCGTTACGCAATGCAATGATCCCCGTCCTGACAATCATTGGCCTGCAGTTTTCGTTCCTCCTGGCCGGGGCGATCATTATCGAGAACGTTTTTTTCCTACCTGGGCTAGGTCGATTGGTTTTCCAGGCGATTTCACAACGAGACCTGATTGTTGTGGAGAGCGTTGTGATGCTGCTGGTCTTCGCTGTGATCGTCGTAAATTTCGCCGTTGATATAGCCTACGTGCTGGTCGATCCGCGGCTGAGGCGTCAAGGATGAAGACCAACCGCAATCTGGTCGTTGGCGCAGCCCTAACAGGGTTTTTCACGATTGCCGCTCTCATCTCATTCCTTTGGGTTCCCTATGACATTGAAGCGCTGAATATCGCAGACCGGATGAAAACGCCGTCCTTCTCGCACCTCCTGGGGACGGATCACTTTGGGCGCGATATCCTGTCTATGGTTATGATCGGTGCCCGCACGTCGATTGCCGTCGCGCTTGTCGCCGTTGGAATTGGGATGGGGCTGGGTGTTCCACTTGGGCTAGCGGCTGCAGCGCGCAAAGGCAGTCTCTTGGACGAGTTGATTGGCCGCGGGAATGATCTTGTCTTCGCATTTCCATCGCTTCTGATCGCAATTTTAATCACGGCGACGTTCGGACCAAGTGCTCTGAATGCAATCATTGCGATCGGGATTTTTAACGTGCCGGTTTTTGCAAGGTTAACGCGCGGTTCCGCACTTAGCATTTGGAAGCGTGATTTCATCCTCGCCGCACGCGTGTCGGGGAAGAATTCCGCACAAATATCTGTCGAGCATATCCTTCCTAATTTATCGAGCCTGCTGATTGTACAGGGGACGATCCAGTTCTCTCTCGCTATTCTTGCAGAAGCCGCGCTTTCATATGTTGGCCTCGGCGCACAGCCCCCCACGCCCAGTTGGGGCCGCATGTTGGCTGACAGCCAAACGATGATCAGTCTCGCACCTCATCTCGCCCTCGCCCCCGGGCTTGCGATCGTCTTTACCGTGTTGGGGCTAAATCTTCTTGGCGACGGCTTTCGAGACGTCTTCGATCCCCGCCTGCGGCGAGGGCGGACATGACGCTTCTTGAAATAGAGGGCCTTTCGCTTTCAATAAACGGATCGCCAATCCTAAAGGATATCTCCCTGTCGCTGAAGCAAGGCCGTATTTTGGGCGTGATCGGCGAAAGCGGGTCAGGCAAATCGATGACTGCTTTTGCAATAATGCAGCTTCTGCCGTCGGGATCAAAAGCAACCGGGCACCTTCGAGTGCTGGGGTTCGACATGCTTGCCGCCAGCGAGGACGACTTGTGCAAAATGCGTGGAAATGACGTATCCATCGTCTTCCAGGAGCCCGCGACGGCTCTCAACCCATTGAAAACTATTGGTGACCAAGTCGCTGAAGCGATTTTGATACACGAACCCTCGACAACTCGCGCGGGCGCCCAGGTTCGCGCTCAAACCACATTGGAACGGTGCGAACTTCCAGCTGAACAGTTTCCTCTGACACTTTATCCGCATGAATTGTCCGGAGGCCAAAGACAGCGTGTGGTCATCGCTCTTGCAATTGCACTGCGTCCAAAACTTCTGATTGCGGACGAGCCAACCACCGCACTGGATGTAACAACGCAGGCAGAAGTACTGGAGCTTCTCAAGCGGCTCGTCACAGAAGACCAGATGGGTTTAATGCTTGTCAGTCACGATCTCGCCGTTGTGGCCGGAATGGCGGATGACATCGTCATTATGAAAAACGGTGAGATTGTGGAAAGTGGCGTCGCAACAGCCGTATTTCAACAGCTACGACATCCCTATACCCGTGCGCTTTACGCCGCCTCCGAGCATGTCCCGGATCGCACGCCACCGCGCAGTACGGCCCGCTTGTTGTCGGTGACAAATTTGGTGCGGGACTATCGGCTGCCGCGCACTGCTTTGTTTGCTGCGCCGCAATACTTTCGGGCGGTCGATCATGTGAGTTTTGATATCTTCAAAGGCGAAAGCCTTGGTCTTGTTGGGGAAAGCGGTTGCGGCAAATCAACACTTACGCGGGCGATACTGGGACTTGAGACGGTGCAGGGTGGGGAGATGTATCTGGATGGGATGCCTATCGCTGGAGGCAGACACGTCGATCGAAAGATACGGCGCCGGATGCAGGCGGTCTTTCAGGACCCCTACGGATCGTTCAATCCCCGGCACAGGGTCGACAGGCTGATAAGCGAACCGTTTCATTTGTATGAAGAACCGCCTTCCAGCGACGAAAAGAATGAGGCCGTCGTTGGGGCGCTTCGCGCCGTCGGCCTAAGCCCGGAAGATCAATTCAAGTACATACATGAGTTTTCCGGGGGTCAGCGCCAGCGCATCGCGATTGCGCGGGCTTTGATCACCCAGCCAGAACTTATCCTGCTTGACGAAGCGACATCGGCTCTCGATGTATCAATCAGAGCTCAGATCCTGGATTTATTGGCGGAATTGGCGAACAGTTACGGCCTAACATATCTGTTCATTTCGCATGATCTGTCAGTCGTCAGATCAATAACGGACCGTGTTTTGGTGATGCGGGACGGTAGAATCGTCGAAGAAGGAAAAACTGAACAAGTTTTCAGCGCGCCTCAGCATCCATACACACGGTCGCTAATCGACGCGTCTCCAGTTCTTCCAAAGAACGCCAATCACTAGGCATTTGCATTTCCAAACCACTTGCAGCGGCCTCTGGAGATACTGCGCTCGCATGCCCCGCCCGGGCCGCAGCTCAGCAAGCAGAGGATCAGAATGGCAATTTCCCACTGGCATTGTCGATATGGGAGCGACAACGGCGGCGTTGATTTTGATATGGCTCTGTGGGGGTGGGGTTTGGAACGCTCCTGGAATAGTCGCCGTCGTGGACGATGCAGAAACTTTTCGCGTCAGCTTTTCTAGGCAACTCCGATTGCGACGTTTTCAAAAGTCGATACGTCTTTGCCGGCGGTGAATTCAGCGACGTCGGCTGCGAAAGATCTAAAATGCGCGCTTTCGTTGTGAAGGTCGAAAGCACTCCTGTCCTCGTAGAGCTCATAGAGAAAAACAGAATTCGGGTCAGCAGGATCTGTGCACACATCGAACCTATGACACCCGCCTTCATTGGTAAGACTATCGCGCGCTTGCTGGTGCATTCTGGGCAAAAACCGCTCCATCGCGCTTGGGCGAATACGAAAAGTGACACAAACAGCGTACATTTTATTGTTCCTTAGCTTTTCGTTGGAAAGCGACGTCGCAGCTCTGCAACCTGATCTTCGTTTAGGGGTCGGGTCTTCATGCCCTGTAGCGAGAGAAAAAGCTTAGCCGTCTCTTCAAGCTCTTCTGTTGCATACACAGCATCTTCCAGAGAAATGCCTGCAACGACGGGGCCATGATTGGCCAAAAGCACTGCGTGGTGATCTGAAGCCATCTCTCTGACGGCCCGCGCCAGATCAAGATCGCCGGGCGGAAAATACGGGATCAACGGCAAGACACCGACCCGCATCACGTAGTATGCAGTGAGCGGTGGCAGCACATTGGTCGGATCAATGTCGTGCAGACAACTTGCCGCCACCGAATGTGTTGAGTGCAAGTGAACAATTGCCCCGGCGTTGGGACGACATTCGTACATTGTTGTGTGAAGAAAGGCCTCTTTCGTCGGCGCATCTCCATCGACGTGTTTGCCAGTCAAATCCAGCTTGGCAATTCGAGAGGGATCGAGATTTCCAAGACTTGATCCAGTCGGCGTCATCAGCCATCCATCGTCGAGACGGACGCTAATGTTTCCCGTCGACCCAAAGGTCAGTCCCCGATCAAAAAGGGAGCGGCCCATTTCCGCGATTTGATCTCGGGTCTGGCTTTCAGTCATTGAGGCTTTCCATCTATTTCCAATATCTTAGCGCGCCAACTAGACGCTGTCGATCTGCGCCAAAACCTCATTCGTCACTGCAATTGTGCCCATATCGCCGCCAAACTCCATCGGACGGATACGATTTGCGGCAAACCCTGCCTCTACAGCACTATCGACCGCACGCGATGCGATTGCGTAGGCGTCAGAGCCAGTCTTTTCAGAAAGGTATTCCAGCATTAACGCCCCGCTTAAAATTGCCGCCAATGGATTTGCCTTGTCCTGCCCCATGATGTCGGGCGCAGTGCCGTGGGCAGGTTGGAACAACCCGTGATTATCACCAATTTCGGCGCAGGCAGCCATTCCCATGCCCCCAACAAGCCCACCGCCAAGATCAGAAAGAATGTCTCCGAACATGTTTTCCATCACCAGAACGTCACTATCCCAAGGCTGTCGGATCATATTTAAAGCCTGCGCATCGACGTAGGCGTAGTCATGCGCAATATCTGGATAGTTTGGTGCGATTTCATCAAATATCTTTCGGAAAAACGCCATGGAATTGAAAACATTGGCTTTATCTACGCAAGTCACTTTGCCCATCCCGCCACGCTCTTTGCGGCGCGCAGCCAAACGAAATGCAAAGTTATGGAGTTTCTCTGTCGTTGGGCGTGTGATGCGCAAGATATCTCGGGCTTCGCTATCGCCGATTACTTCGCCGCGCCCATGGACTGCGGCCGAGTAAAACAATCCCTCCGTGGATTCCCGCAAGATAATCAGATCGATCCCGGCCGCACGGGGATCTGCTAATCGCTGCGGAGCGTTCGGGTACGCTTTGACCGGGCGCACGCCTGCATAAAGCCCATACCGATCCCGCAATCGCAAGTGGGGCGCAATCTCAGTGCCGTCGGGGCGTCGGATTGACGGCAAGCCGATTGCGCCCAATAGGATCGCGTCCGCGTCCCCCGCCCTTTCCTCGCCATCAGGCTCGATATCAAGACCTGTTTGCTGGTAATAGCCTGCGCCAGCTAGGATCGGTGCGTAGTGAAGCGTCTCTCCGCCCGCCTTGGTAATAGCCGCATCCACAACGGCCATTGCCGCGTCGGTCACATCCACGCCGATCCCGTCACCTTTGATGAGTGCAATTGTTGTTTGCCGGTTCATTTGCGGCGCTCCCGTTTTGTTTGGCCCGTTCCCTAAAGCTGGGGCAACCGATAATTTTCAAGAATGGCGATCAATTCGGTCGAAGTCCGTTCCCGGTGCAGGCGGAACGCATTTCGCGTCCCGGCGGCATCGCCGCGACGCAGGAACTCCAGGATCACCCGGTGTTCCGCCGTCGAGACAATTGGAGGTTCACGCAATCGAAGCGTGACCATCCTCGCACGGTGGGCTTGGTCATAGAGCGCCCCCACAAATGCCGCGAGCCTTTGGTTGCCGTGAAGCCGCAACAGCGTCTGGTGAAACCTGTCGTCTGCCGCTGCCCATGCATCAAGGTCGCCCCGCTCAAGCGCAACGCTCATATCCGCCGTCGCAGCATCAAGAGGCGCGATTTCTTTCTCGCCAGGATTGCGTGCAGCGAGGTGCGCTGCTGCTTCCGGCTCAAGCGCGTTCAAGATCTCGTAAATCTCTTTCATATCCTCAACGCGGATTGGCAAGACACGCGCACCTCGGCGCGGGACCATTTCGATCAGACCTTCTGCCTGTAGACGGATCAGGGCCTCGTGCACTGGCGTGCGGCTCATGCCCAACCGCGACGCAAGCTCAGGCTCTGGCTCAAGATATCCAGGCGCCATTCGATTGGCGCGGATATCGTCTTTTAGACGCAGATAGGCATCGTCTGTGCGGCTTCGGACTTTCTGCAACTGCATTTGAGCCCCCTGTTGCTGAGAGTTCTAAAATACAAAGGTCGCGTCCGTCAAATACTTTTATGTATACATTAAGGTATACCTTGCGCTCTGAAGCGCTTTTTCGCTCCATTCACAGACACGAAAGGAAAGATTTCACCATATTTTCCATGAGCTTATCGTAGAGTTCCCCGCCTGGCACAAGCTGGCCGCCCAAGGGATCAAGCGCCACAACTTTGACGTCAGTTTCGGACGCGATGGATGTCAAAAGCGGCGAATTCAGCTGGATTTCAGTAAAAAGGCACGAGACCTCCGCGTCTTCCATCGCCTGCCGAATATCCTTGACCCGCGCGGCACTTGGCGCCGCGGCATCGCTTTGGGAGATAGCCCCTAGCGCACGGACACCAAACCGGTCCTCGAAGTAACGGTAGCCATCATGCAAAACAACGAACCGTGCCGCGCGCGCGGGCTCTAAGTCTTGGTTCAGTTGATCCAAAAGCAAGTCCATTTGCTTTTGCGATTCCACCATATTGCTCTGATAGATTGCTGCGTTGTCGGGATCGATCCGTGATAATTCCGCTGCAATTGCCGACAACCAAACCCTCGCATTCAATGGGTCAAGCCAGGCATGGGGATCAGTGCCTAAGTGACTGTGCCGATCATGATCGTGCGCATCCGTCCCATCAGACGGTTCTTCTGCAAAAACGGCTCCCTCTCTAAACTCCAGCATCAGCGTCCCCTCGGCTTCCAGCAGCGAAACACGCTCAGCATCTGCCGCGAGTGTCTCAAGTGTTGCTTTCAGCCACGGGGTCAAAGCGTCCCCCACCCAAAACACGGCATCAGCGTTTTGCAGGCGGCGCGCGTCAGATGGGCGCAACGCATAGTCATGCGGTGATGCCGTCGCTGGTAGCAAAAGCTCGGGCGTGCCAACGCCATCCATAATCTGTGCCACCAGCGAGTGAACAGGCGCGATGTCCGCGATCACTTGTGGCGTGTCAGCCCGTGCAAACGATGGCAGCCAGAGGGTCAAAGCAAAAACCGCAATTCGGGTCGTCCGCATCTTCAATACACCTCTCAAAAGCATCTGAACGGCCGACTTGATAAATGTTATCTTATAACATATCAACCCACTACTTTGATGACACTGGAAACCAACAATGCCTCCCCTCGGGTTTGAACCTCACGACCACTCAGCTTGTATTTCTGACGCAGTTGGTCGGGCAGACACCGCATGCCGCGATGCTGGCCTTCAGTTCACGCCAGTGCGGCGCCGTGTTCTCGAAATCCTGCTTGCAGACCATCGGGCGCTCGGTGCGTACGACATTCTCGACATGCTGCGCGGCGAGGGTCTGGGCTCGCAACCCCCCATCGCCTACAGGGCACTCGATTTCCTGGTGGAAAACGGATTTGCCCATAAAATTGAAAAGCTTAACGCCTTTGTGGCGTGTGGGCATTCCGGGAGGGATCACACACCAGCTTTTCTCATTTGCCGAAGCTGCGATGCGGTGGCCGAAACAGATGCCGAACCGAAACGAAGTGCCATTGGTCGCACGGCAAAGGCAGCAGGGTTTCAGATCGAACGCGCAGTTGTCGAGGTCGAAGGCCTTTGCCCGGAATGTCAGGTTACAGGCCCATGAGCCCCCTTTTTCAGACCAAGGATTTGTCCGTCCGACTTGATGGTCAGATCGTCCTTGCGCATGTTGCGCTGTCGATTGAGCCCGGCGAGATTGTTACAATTGTCGGTCCGAACGGCTCTGGAAAATCAACCCTATTGCGCACAATCATAGGCGCCATCTCACCGGAAAGCGGAACGCTCAATGTGCGGCCCGGCTTGAAAATCGGCTACGTTCCGCAAAAGTTGCACATCGACCCGACCCTTCCCGTCACTGTCCGCCGCTTTCTGTCGCTGCCAGTGAAAGTGGCGTCCGATGAAGCAGACCGGGTGCTCGCCCTTGCCGGGGCTGACGGGCTTTCCGGAAAGCAGATGTCAGATTTGTCGGGCGGACAGCTTCAAAGAGTGCTTCTTGCACGGGCGCTTTTAGGAAAACCGGAGCTTCTAATCCTCGATGAAGCGACGCAAGGCCTAGATCAGCGAGGCTCTGCTGCGTTTTACCAATTGATTGCCGACATTCGCGACGACGTTGGCTGTGCAGTCCTGATGGTCAGTCACGAGCTGCATGTCGTCATGGCCTCTTCGGATCGGGTCGTTTGCCTCAATGGTCATATCTGTTGCGAGGGTCATCCGGCCCATGTGGCGAGCGCG
>NZ_JBVCWP010000127.1:0-10812 GCF_057460485.1 Boseongicola sp. | reverse complement strand
TGAGCGGGGATACCCATATCTTCCAGAAGACGGTTTTCTGTGCTTTTCAGCTTTTGTGCCTCGCGGTATTCGGATTCCAAGTGGACCAACCATCTGATTGGATTGAAAATTTTGGATTCACCGGGAGTGCTATGAACGGTGTTTAAATGTGCCATGTCTAATCTCCATCAAGGTTCGGGTTCGATGGGATCACCATGCAGGAGCAGCGTCATACTGGTGCAAATCTTCCAGAGCGATTTGCGATCACAACGTGAAATTTACGTAAAAAATTTGGATTGCTGTTACCTTTGCTGACAAGGAGAATCATTTCATGATCCAAATTCAACTGCTTGGAGAATTTCGCGCACTCGGCGATGACGGCTCCAGATTTCGTTCGCTTGGCCGAAAATCGGAATGTTTGATCTGTTTGCTTGCTCTGAGTGATGGGTTGGAAGTTACACGGGAAAGGGCTGCGGGGCTGATCTGGTCCGAGCGTGCGGAAGAGCAGGCGCGTGCCAGTCTGCGTCAGGAACTCTCCCAGTTGCGCCGAATTCTCGGTGGTGACTCAATAGCGTCGAACAAACGCTCAATTCGTTTGGTCCCCGACAGGGTTCAAGTTGATGTACTGCAGTTTCGAGACAATGCCGTGGTTGACACTGCCAAGACACTGGAAGCGGCTGCCGCTCTTTATAGGGGTCCGCTGATGGCCGCGCATGAACCCAAATCCGAGGGATTTGAAGACTGGATCGAAGTCGAGCGTAGGACCCTGGAAAATGAAGCCCTCGGTGCCACTATCCGCCTTGCGCAGAAGCATCTGAGTTCGGGGTATCCCGATCAAGCGATCAAATGGGCCGACCACGCAATCCGCATCGATCCCCTGCGCGAAATCAGCCACCGTTTGGCTATTGAGGCGCTAGCGGCCTCCGGTGACCTGACTGCGGCCTTGGCGAGGTCCGCGGAGTTTTCCAGACTGCTGCGCGCCGAACTAGGGGTGGACCCCTCAGATCGGATGCTTGCTCTCCATCAAGAACTGATTTCGGGCGAAACCGAGCTTACGCGGCCTCAACCTGCCGCTGCAAAAGCGCAGGCATCCTCTTTGGGAGGCCTTTTCAATGGCAGAGCAGCCGTTGCGGTCCTGCCATTTCGCTGCCTGAGCGACTTAACGAGTGATGTGTTTTTCGCAGAGGGAATTACCGAAGACGTGGTCAATGGATTGGCTGTGTGGCGATGGTTCCCCGTTATTGGGCGCTACACAAGCGGGCATTCCAGTGGTGGCGAAGTTTCGATGGAAGAGGTGTCGCGGGATTCCGGGGCACGCTATATTATCGGCGGATCGGTTCGTAGAAGCGGGGCTCGCTACCGCGTCACCGCAGAGCTCAATGACTCTGCCACCGGCCAACTGCTATGGTCGCAGAAGTTTGACGGAAAGGCCGATGATATCTTCGAAATTCAAGACCGGATCAGCGACGAAATTGCCCGCCGGATCGAGCCCGAAATTCGCCGCGTTGAAAGTAGGCGATTGTACCGAAAGAGACCGTCGGAGCTGACGATCTGGGAAATTTTGCACAAGGCGCGGGTCACCAAGTTTCAAAACGGACACGCTTATGGGGCGCAACAAGACAATGTCGCCGCCATGGCAATGTATCGCGAAGCGCTTGCGCGCGACCCGTCATCAAGCGACGCCGCCAGCGGAATTGCAACATGCCACTGGCACGCCGCCATAAACAGTTGGTCTGCCGATCCGGTTTCCTCCGGCGCGAGCGCAATGAAGCGCGCTCAGGAAGCAGTCGAATTGGACAGCGCAAACTATTCCGCTTTGGCGACCGTCTCCGCCGTTCAGTTATTTGGGCAGCACGATGTCCCGGTGGCGGAACTTACGGCGCGCAAATCGTTGGATATGAACCCTTCTGATATTCTGACACGGCATTATCTGGTCTGCAGTCTCGAATTCGGCGGGAAATTCGATGAAGCCGTTGAGCAATGCAGATACATGATGGAACTGGACCCTCACGCGCCTTCATTGTCGGTCTTGTGTGGCGACCTTTCAACTTGCTTATTGCTCAGCGGCAACCCTGTTGAGGCGGTTGAGTACTCGCGGAAGTCCATGCTTGCCGATCCAAACTATTCGCGCGGTCGCCAAAGATTGATCGCAGCACTTGTCGCTGCCGGGGAACTGTCGGAGGCAAAACGCGAATACTCGATATTGAAAGCGGCGATGCCAGGATTCAATCTCGACTATGTGAAACGGACCTATCCCTTTGTGAACGAAAAACATTTAGCCGCTTATTCCCGATATTTCGGTGAGGTGGGAGCTACGTGAGGTCACGTGTCTAGCCCAATTTCTGTGGGCCACTTTTCTGCAAGGTTTCATTTAAGACTTCGATGATCTCTTCGGGTCACGCTTATCTGCGTGGCCTTCATGAGCGTTGCCCCACGTCAAGACGGACGCGTCTTATGTCGTGTATAATTAAATTTTTCAATTAGTATCATAAGGAGTGTTAGTTATGAGACTTGTAACCAATTTCTGTAAGATTAGCCTGATCGGCGCGGTAATGTCAGCATCGACTGCCGTACAAGGCGCTTGGGCGCAAGATACCGGCGTGACCGACACGACGATCAAGATCGGTCTTATCGCGCCCTTCACCGGGCCGGCAGCATCCTATTCTGAGGTCACCAAGACAGATCAGGCCTATATCGACATGCTGAATGCCGAAGGCGGGGTCTGCGGAAGGCAGATCGAGGCTATCGCCTATGACGATGCGTACAGCCCGCCCAAGACTTTGGAGCAGGCGAGAAAGCTGGTGGAGGAAGACGGCGTATTTTTGATCTTCCATGTTATCGGTACCGGCACCAACGCAGCCATACACGACTACATGAATTCCAAGCAGGTGCCGCAACTCTTAGTCTCCAGCGGCGCATCGAAATGGGGTCAGCCCGACAAATACCCTTGGACCATGGGCCTCCTGCCAAGTTATGCGGCCGAAGGTAAAATCTATGCGAAATATATCATGGAAAGCAACCCGGATGGAAGGATTGGCATCCTCTACCAGAACGATGATTTCGGTAAGGACTACATAAAGGGTTTACGTGCCGGCCTTGGCAACAAAGCCGACGCAATGATCGTTTCAGAACAACCCTATGTTCCCTCTGATGCCGACGTCGATGCCCAGATTGCAAACCTCAAGGCATCGGGAGCCGATATCTTTCTGGACGTTTCCATACCGAAATTCACTGCGCTGGCAATCGAGAAGGCGAATGAGATCGACTGGGAGCCCGTCCACTTCCTCACCAGTGTGTCTACGTCGGTTGTTTCCAGGCTGGAGGCGGACGATCTGCAATCCGCCGAGGGCATCATCTCGGCCAACTTTCTTAAGGATTCTCAGGATCCGCAATGGAAGGACGATGAGGGTGTGAAAAAGTGGAATGCCTTCATGGACAAATATCGCCCTGAAGGCAGCAGGACCGCGAGGTCCACTGTCATGGGTTACGCTGCAACGCAGGCGCTCGAGCACGTGCTGAAGGCATCCTGCAACAATCTCACCCGCGATGGCGTGATGAAGGCGGCCGCAAGTATGCGGAACGTCGAACTGGACGTGACGCTTCCCGGAATTACACTGACAACCAGCGATACGGATTTCTATCCGATCGAGCAGATGCAGTTGATCCGCTACAACGGCGAACGCTGGGAACTGTTCGGGGACGTCATCGATGCGTCTGAAATGGCCAATTGACTGTCGATCGCCGGAGTGGCGCATAACAGCCTTTCCGGCGAACTAATCGGCCGATCACGTAAGAGTGGCCGGGCGGCATCATGTGAATTTTCCGCGGGATCAACTGAGTCTGGGGGCGGGTTTCGAAGGGGAAATTCAATCTGGAAAAGCAACGGGAGGAGCAAATGGCTCTATTTAGAACACTGGCTGCAACGGCAGTCGCTATGGTGGTTGCCGGCGTGGCCTGCGCCCAATCGGTGGGTCTTGGAACTGGACCGGCCGGATCATTTACCAACAATCTCGGATATGTCATTGCAGGCGTGGCAACCCAGGGGGCCGGCGTCGCCGCGCGCGCGCAGCCTTATGACGGCGCCCGAAAACAACTCGGTCTAACGAGTTCGGGGGATCTCGCATTCAGTCTGAGCAGTATCCAGGAACTCCGGGCTGCAGTCCACGGGACCGAGCAGTTTGAAGGTTCGGCCTTTCCGAACTTGAGGGCAGTGGCGCGCCTGGCCGAAATGCGCGCCGCTTTTTTCGTTCGTCGCGACTCCGGCATCAACAGCATTGGAGAGCTTCGCGGAAAGCGCGTGCCGGTTGGCTACGAAAGCCAGGCGACTGAAAGCGCGGCTCTGACGGCACTTCTTGCGGCTGGCGGACTGACCACCGGGGACGTGGTGGGAGTCGAGTTTCAGAGTACCGAGGAGGGCATGGCTGCATTCGTGGAGGGCGGGGCCGACGCGATGATGGCCCTCGTCTTCGACCTGGCACTGATCGGGGCCGACACGGCCTTGGGTGCCGAAAGAGGAACGCGACTGGACAGCCGCATCAAGATGCTGGAAATTCCCGAAGATCCTGAGGCAGTGGCTGCCATGACAGCGGCATTTCCCGATGCCTCCGTCGTCATTACGAACCCACTTGAGGGCCGGCCGGGCTTCGAGCGTCTGCGCAATACTCGCCTTCCAGGCGTCGGCGAAGAAACGAGAACCATGGCATACGACATTCTGATCTCTGCCAGCACCGAAACCGATGAGGACCTCGTCTACAAGATCGTGAAGGCGCTCGCGGCGAATACGAGTGCGTTTCTTATCACCGGCGAACCGCAGTACGTCTCGTTCAGCACAGACAGGATGGCACCACCGTATGACGGGGTGGAATACCATCCCGGTGCCATACGCTATTACAGCGAAAAAGGAATTTGGCCGGGTAACTGAGCCGAGGTCGGAATAACTAATTTAAGTTTAGAGCGGTCCTTCTCCGCACCGTCCGCCAAGGTCCGAAAAGCGCCGGCCGCACCCGTGCAGAATGCCGATTCAAAGGCCTGCTATGTCAGCAGTGCGGTTGTTAAACGGCTCGGACCGCAAGGCTCGCTGCCGGGCTGTTGGAGCGGTGGGTTAAGTAAGATCGAAGTGATGTTTTGTTGAACACTGCAATTCGTGGGGGCGATCCAGGCCATACCGTCTGCAATCTCGTCAGTTGAGTTGGCATCGGGGCGATGGAAATGCTTGTCAGGAGAGTCCATACTGGATTGATTATGGGGCCCTCGTGGTGGGATGAAAGTTCATGAAAGGTCAAATTTCTCGTGACCAGATTGCGGATCGCCTTCTTGAGGCCGCTCAGCTGCTAGAAGCGCAGGGTGCGGACCGTTTTCGCGTGCGGGCCTACCGGAGGGGCGCGGAAACCATCCGTGCGCTTCACGAAGACCCTGCGGACATCCTTGAGCGTGAAGGCCTTGAGGTACTGATCGAATTGCCGAACATCGGAAACCGTCTGGCCCGCGCAGTCGATGAAATGGTCGCGACGGGGCGCTGGATTCAGCTGGAACGGATGCGGGGCGAGGCGGAGCCCGAGAAGCTCTTCCAGATGGTGCCGGGTATCGGGGCCGTTACGGCGCGGTCGATCCAGAACGAACTCCATGTCGACACACTCGAAGCCTTGGAGATCGCAGCGCACGATGGCCGGCTCGAACTGGTTCAGGGTATCGGACCGCGGCGCGCGGCTTCGATCCGCGCCTCTCTTGCGTCGATGCTTGCGCGTCGCCGGCGGCGTGGCTCTGGTGATCACGAAGAGCCGCCTGTTGCCTTGCTGCTGGAAATCGATGCGCTCTATCGTGAAAAGGCGAAAGCAGGTGACCTCGAGCGCATCGCACCTCGGCGCTTTAACCCGACCGGAGAAGCCTGGCTGCCGATCTTTCACATTGATCGCGACGGCTGGTCATTCACCGCGCTGTTTTCGAACACCGCGATGGCGCATAAGCTGGGGAGGACAGATGATTGGGTCGTAATCTATTTCGGACGGCCGGGCGGGCCGGAACACCAGCGAACACTTGTTACTGAGACCCGTGGCCCGTTGGAGGGCAGGCGGACTGTCCGTGGCCGCGAAGCAGAGTGCAGGCAACACTATTTCACCGATGCCTAACCCTTCATTCATCGCCGTCCATGCCTCCGTCCACATCCACTTCAATCTGAAAGGCCGCTTATGATAGAGAACGAATTTCAAGCTGAATTGCAGCGCCGATCTTGCCGCGTAGCGTGAACTTGGCGCGTTATGATGGGTTACTTGATTGAAGCGGGCAGGGCTGCTGAATAGCGCTCCGGAATTACAAGGAAAAGTTTCCCGAAACGATCATCCGGATAGACCAGAGAACGATCATGCACTAACAATCAACGTGGACCGGTCAAATGGGGGCTTCCGCGCTTCGTTCCTTGGGATGACTGGATTAAGGCAACTCACGTGTAGCATTCTCGTTCGAAGTACGAAACCAACGCGGCGAGTGGGTCTGTTGCGAAATTTCAGACTAGGAGGCCTCAATGCCGCCCATCCTGACGATCACCAGCAATCCGGCCGTCGATCTGGCCACGTCGGTGGAGCATGTCGTGCCCGGACCGAAACTGCGGTGCCGTGCGCCTCGTACGGATCCCGGCGGCGGCGGGATCAATGTGGCCCGGGCAATACACAAATTGGGTGGCCGTGCGATTGCGCTGGTGGCCGCCGGCGGCACGATGGGCGACCGGCTTTTGTCGTTGCTGGCCGCCGAGGGCGTGGCAAGCCTGCCTGTTACGGTGCAAGCAGAAACCCGGCAGAGCTTTGCGGTCACTGATGAAAGCACCGGCGAACAGTACCGATTCAGCGTCCCGGGAGATGCGTTGACGAAGGAGGAAGGCGCCGCGCTTATGCGCCTGATTGCCGAGACCGCGCCGGTGGGCGGGTTCGCGGTTTACAGCGGCGGCGTCGCTCCTGGCCTGCCCGTGGATTTTGTCGCACAGATCAAGGCGGCTCTTGTTCCGAAGGGAACGCGCTTCGTGGTCGATGTCTCGGGCGCGGCGCTGCATCACCTTTTGGAGAATCCGGTGCAGCTGGATGTGCTTCGCATCGATCATGAGGAATCGGTCATGGCGGCCGGTGCCCCTCTGGACACGGTCGAAGACAGCCGGAGGTTCGCCGCGGGGCTGGTGGCCAAAGGTGTGGCCGAGATCGTCGTGACCGGGCGGGGTGCTGATGGCTCTGTCCTGGCATCGCGCGACACACAACTGTTCAGCCGGACTCCGCCTGTGGCGGTGCGCAGCAAGATCGGCGCAGGAGACACATTTGTCGGCGCGTTCACTCTGAGCTTGGCGCGGGGTGAAGGCTTGTCTGATGCGCTGTGTCGGGGTGTGGCAGGCGCCAGCGCCGCCGTGAGCACCGAGGGGACTGCGCTGTGCACGCAGGCCGATGCCGATGCCCTGTTTGCACAATGTCGAAGTGAAAGATTCACCCTGTAGAGATGACACTCGCAAGCGGCAGTTTTGGGAACGGGCCTAGAGCTGAGGTTCGCCGATGACGAATGCAAAGCGCGTTAGATGGCCAATGAGCCGACAAATATTAATTCGCCTCTTGTAATTGCGGCGCTTTTAGCCCATTTGAGTCGAGTGAAGTATTCTTTCACCGAAATTTCCGTCTCCTTATGCAGATCGTCGATTTCAAGTTTAAGATCGCACTGCACCAAGGCCACCGCGTTTTGCGGGTGGCATATATTAGGAGATAAACGGATGGCTAACGGCACCGTAAAATGGTTCAACGCAAATAAAGGCTTCGGCTTCATTCAGCCAGACAATGGCGGCAGCGACGTGTTTGTACACATTTCTGCAGTCGAGCAGGCTGGACTTTCCGGTTTGGACGACAACCAGAAGGTGACTTTTGAGTTGGAAGCTGGCCGTAATGGCAAAGAATCTGCGACTGCCCTTAAACTGGCATAAGCTGATTTTGACGGGAATTCCTGTCACTTGAGAACCTTAAAGCGGCGGTTTGGACAACGTTCAGACCGCCCTTTTTGTATTTATGGCCATTGAAAATTTCGCGCAGAAACGGGCGCCATCAGAGCCGTTAAGCCGTCGAGTAAATTGGTGAGCACGGGTCAACAGGGGCGCGGATTGCCGATGAAAACCTGCCCATTCGCGGTCTCATTTCGACCCCGCCGATGCCGGCCGTTCGATAGTGTGCCCAGCAAAAGCCTTACCCCGCCAATGTCCAATCGCAAAGACGCAAATGACGAAAAGCGCAGCGAGCAATCCCAGATCCTGCGGAACATTCAGAAGAACCGCAGTCGATCCGCCGATTGCGCCCCACAACGCGGGAATGATCAGTAACCAGCGCGCCTTGCGCCAGGATGCAAGCAACAGAATGCCGATCGTAAAGATGTTGGTGGGACAGGGCGCCACGCCGAAGACCGGAGCCGCCGGATAGCTGTGGCCCGCGATCCAGCCCCAAACCGGATAGACCGCCATCGCGAATGCAACGAGGAGCAAGCCGGTTACCGTTCGGGCGTCCTTCTCGGCACTGAACTCGATACCTCCAAAAAACAGCGGAGAAATCCCAAGCAGTGCAGCCTGCAAAACAAACACCGCACCGAATGCATAGGCGGTCGGATTGATTTCCGAGAAGTGCGACCAATGATAGCCCGCACCATTAACAAGCCAGAAGAAGCCAAGGATCGTCGAAACGAGTATGCCTGATGCGCGGTTGCGCCAGAACAGCAAGGCGACAACAATAAGCCCCAGAACGTAGGTGCCGATCTGAAGCGGCCAGATGTCCATATTGTACTGGACGAAGACGGCGAAGAATTCATCTGTCGTGAATGGCATGGCAGGACTTCCTCGGCTCTTTTTGGGTCAGAACCGGTTATAGCGAAAAAGCCAGCCGACTGCTGCGCTTCCGGTTCTGCGATCAGAGCCTTTATGCCGACAATCTTTGGCAGCGGCTATTTGAGGCGGAGATCCGTTCATCATACCTTGCCGCCGAGAGCGAAAAGATCGCGATCGACGGCCACTTTGATGATCGACGGATCAACCACAAAAAGGGCTCGACCGAAGGTCTGCAGACAAGTCCAAAATACGCGGATGTCAACATTCGAGGTGACGTCACGAATTCCCTTTTTGCCGCTTGCTCCTAGTCAAGCGCGAAGCTGATCTTGCCATTTATCCGGTAGGTTTTGATTTTGCCGTTTTCAACCGTGGCTGTCATTTCCCGGATGTAGATCGACTTGATATTGTGGACGGTTTTGCCGGCCCTTGTCACGGCCACTTGAGCGGCATCCTCGAAACTTTTGTCGGATTCGGCCAGTACTTCGATTACTTTTAGCATAGACATTTTTTACTTTCCTTTGGCTTTCACGGCGGCTCGGCATTGGACGAGCCCATCGCTTTTTCGTAGCGCAAAAACCCGTCCAATGCATTGACGGCGGTTAATCGCAGCAGGCTGCTCGGCAAGACGCCAAAGGAGCGGTGCAGGTCATATCCTGCTCATGTTATTTGCAGAAACCTTAAGAGCTATCAGCATTTCGAACCATCAGATTAGCGGCGGATTAACCTTCATGCACAGCCTGTGTTGACATAGATCAAGGCCTCCCGGTCGATCAACGCCTAGTGTCAACGCAGATCAGTTTTGATCATTGTGTTTTTAATTAGTCGCTTGGCCATCTTCACGTCGCATTGCAACGCAGTCCGTGAAGAGCAATTGATGCCAAGGTTTTGAAAGGAATAGCCACCATGAACGGCGCATCGCTCTCCCACAGCAAAGCCAGAAAATCGATACCATGGGTTCAGTTTTCAACCGGCAGAGCAGGTGGGCGCGCCTTTGAGGCAGCTTTCCGATCGAACGTGCGAAATGTTTCATCGGCGAGTGTTCTGAAGTTCGAGGGAGATAGTCACAGCGCCATCTTCTGCGTGCTGGACGGTTGGCTGTCGCTGTCGAAATCCCTCGAAGACGGCCAGACACAGATCATCGATTTCGCCCTTCCGGGCGATATCGTGGATGTGGCCGGCGCGGACGGCGCTACCTGTGCGCTTAGCGTCAAGGCTATTACCGGAGCCACCGTCGCGGTCGTGCCCGTCGCCGCATGGAATGAATTGATGGAAAGGTCGCCAGAGGCCCACAGCTTCGATGCCAAAATGGCAGCGGCCGCGCGGGCACGGATATCCGAACGGATGCTGCGACTGGGAAAAGGCAGCGCTGAAAAGAGGGTGGCGTATGCGCTTCTGGAGCTTTTCACCCGCCTCCATGCAAGCGACCCGGCGGTCACCAACAGCTTTCATATACCGCTGAGACAGCAGCAACTTGGTGATTTTCTTGGTCTTTCTTCGGTGCATGTCTGCCGGACCCTGCGCCGACTTGTGGGCCAGAACATTATTTCCATGAAAGACCACATGGACATCAAAATCATTGATATCGCGTTGTTGTCCAAGATAGCTGACGTCGATTCCGGGTCTCTGTCGCAGAAAATCGTTCCGCCGCACCAATGGTCTTGGCGACCCCTGATGCGCCATCAATCCGGTTGACCCGTGAATTGGTGACATTCTTCCTGTCTGTGTGAGGCCGGATATCTGGCGGGTCAGGCGGGGTCGGATACGGAAAGAACAGTTGCCGCCGCGCGGGCCAAGCTCATTTCCTCGTCTGCGGGAATTCTCATCAGGCGCACATTGCTGTCCGTCGCCGCAAAATCGCGTGATCCGTCCCGATTGGCTGTCTCGTCTATCCGGATGCCAAGCCAGGAAAGCCCCTTGCAGATGCGAGAGCGCAGAACGGACGAGTTTTCCCCGATGCCGCCGGTGAAAACCAAAGCGTCCAAACCGTCCATCGCCGCCACCAGCGA
>NZ_JBVCWP010000126.1:0-10972 GCF_057460485.1 Boseongicola sp. | reverse complement strand
TCTGCAATCGCTTTGCCGCGAGACGCCTCGATGTGGGATGTCTGGTTTCTATATAGGGCATTAATGGCCTGTTCATCGGTCGTGTTTCTTGGGTATGCGGTGTTGTTTTCCGCCAGAAGAATTATAGCGGGCTCTATGCGCGCAGCGCGGGTGCTTGATGCGGGCTTTGGGCGGTTGTTTGGCACCGCGTCGATCCGCGTTCTGACCGCGCGGATTGTACCGGGATAGGCGCGGTACAAACGAAAATACTAAGCGCTTGCAGCGACAGTACTTTCCAAATGGCACGGATTTGTCGATACATAGCCAAGCAAAGCTGAGTGCTGTCGCAGGACAGCGCAACGAACGGCCTCGAAAGACGCTGGGACACGAAACTCCCGCAGAGCGTTTTAACGCATGTGTTGCGTCGACCGGTTGAGCGCCCGTGCGCAACTGAGCTTTGCTGGTTATCCCGGGTTTGACGCTGTCGATCATCACACGGCGGACGGTCGGGGCATCAGCCAGCGAGGTATTCCACGCCAGGTCACCGCAGCGGCACAGCATCAATGCAAAGATAAGGTTTAGCCCCATAGCGATGATGCTTAGACCAACACGGTTGCCAAAACCTTGCCAAGCCAGCGGTCGAGGCCTCATATGGCAAGCGAAGTAACGCAGGCAGGCCTATGATCCTTGGTATCGGCACCGATCTTTGCAATATCGAGCGCATTGCAGGCGTTCTTGAGCGGCATGGCGACAGGTTTCGCAACCGTGTATTCACGGATATTGAACAGGCAAAAGCCGAGCGGCGCGCGGATACGCCCGGAACCTATGCCAAGCGCTGGGCGGCGAAGGAAGCGTGCTCCAAAGCGCTAGGCACAGGTCTTCGCATGGGGATTGCGTGGAAGGATATGTCGGTCACCAATATGTCGTCCGGCCAGCCGGTGATGCATGTGACGGGGTGGGCGCAAAAGCGGCTTGAGGCGATGACGCCGCAGGGGTTTGAGGCCGTAATCCATGTGACATTGACCGATGATCACCCCTGGGCACAGGCCTTTGTGCTGATTGAGGCGCGCGCCCTTGGACAGTCTGGTAATATTCCGACGCCCGAGGCAACGCGGCGGCTTGCTTGACAGGGCATCCGCCACGCCTCAGAAAGCCTCGACCTGAAAGAGGCTGAACACAGATGTCCGACAGTACCAGTACGATCCTAGACGGGATCGTCGAGACGATCAAAACCGTTGTCTATGCTCTTTTGATTGCGGGTGTCTTCCGCACCTTGTTTTTTCAGCCTTTTTGGATCCCGTCGGGGTCAATGAAAGACACTTTGTTGATTGGTGATTTCCTGTTCGTCAACAAGATGGCTTACGGCTATTCGCAGTATTCCTGTCCGTTCGGCATCTGTCCTATTGACGGGCGTATCTGGGGCGCAGAACCCGCGCGGGGAGACGTTGTTGTCTTTCGCCATCCGTCGAACGGGCAGGACTTTGTAAAGCGTTTGATTGGCATTCCGGGTGATACTATTCAGATGCGGACCGGCGTTTTGTATATCAACGGCTCGGCTGCTCCGCTGGTTCAAGAGGGAATGTTCACCGAAATCTACGAGCGGCAGGGTCCAATTGGGACGACGCCGATTTGTATCGAAATGCGCGTGTCGTTTGGCGATGAATGCGCGAAGGCGAAGGCGGTCGAGACGCTGCCCGACGGTACTCAGCATTCTGTTTTGGACGCCGGTCCGACACGTCTGGACAACACAGGCGTCACGCGGGTGCCTGAAGGCATGTACTTTTTCATGGGCGATAACCGCGATAATTCTACCGATAGCCGCGTGCCGCAGCCTTCTGGCGTGGGACTTGTGCCGTTTGAGAACCTGATCGGGCGTGCGGATCGCGTGGTCTTTTCGTCGGCGGGCCGGTCGTTGTTCTTCGTGTGGACATGGCGCATGGACCGGTTCTTTAAGGCAATTGAGTGATGAAGACCTCGGCTGAACTTGATGCGTTTGCCGCCCGACTTGGGCACGCCTTCAAGCAGCCGGAGTTTCTGATCCGGGCCGTGACGCACCCTTCGATCGCAAGCGAGACCCGCCCCGACAACCAGCGTCAGGAGTTTCTGGGTGATCGCGTGCTTGGGCTGGTGATTGCCGAGGCACTTTTGGATGCGGACCCAAGTGCTGCCGAAGGGCAACTTGCGCCCCGGTTTAATGCCTTGGTGCGCAAGGAAACCTGCGCTGCGGTTGCGCGTGATATCGACATTGGTGTTGTGCTGCGGCTTGGGCGATCCGAGATGATGTCCGGCGGGCGGCGCAAAGATGCCTTGTTGGCTGACGCGATGGAGGCGGTGATTGCTGCCGTCCATCAGGATGCAGGTTTCGCGGCGGCGCGCGATGTTGTGCTTCAGTTGTGGAAGTCGCGCATCGAGACCGTTGAAGGCGACGCGCGCGATCCTAAGACGTCGTTACAGGAATGGGCGCAGGCGCGCGGATTGGCGCCTCCGACCTATGAAGCAATTGGGCGCGAAGGCCCTGACCACGCGCCGATGTTTACGGTTGAAGCGCGTCTAAGCACCGGCGAGGCCGAAACCGCGAGGGCGACGTCAAAACGCGCGGCCGAGCAAGCATCGGCGAAGGCGCTTTTGGCACGGGTAGAGGCCGCTTAGCGATTCGCTGGCGGCGGTTGACGTTTGGTGGTCATCCAGAGTTTTCGACGAACGCCTTCGGGCTCGTACTCTTTGTAGAGACCCTTCGAGAACAGCGGCCAGTCAAGCGCGAGGCCTTGCTTGACCAGTTCGGCGGCAATGTCACGACCGTCTGGAAGACAGCAGATAGCGACCGTGCGATCGTAGCTCATCTCGGGTGCAATCCTGGCCGTGATGATCTGCCCTTTCGTGATTGCGACCATCGCCCACTTGGCATTGTTACCATAGGGATGATCAAGTTCGGGTGCATCAATCCCTGCAAGCCGTATTGGAACGCTGTTGATAGAAATGGTGTCACCGTCGATGACGTAGCATTTTCCCTTAAGGATCGTGGGTCCTGGCGTGCAGGCGTGACGGTACACAATCTGAGCGCGCTCTGCCCGTTCTTCGCGCTTGGCTTAGCGACAGTAAGGCAGCGTGACATTTTGCTGCGCCGAAGGGTCTGGTGGAGGGAGTGGTCCAGCGGGTTGCGCTGGCTTCTCTGGCGAAATAGCTTTGGGCGGAAGCGTGCGGGGCTGCGATCTTGGTGGCGCTGGTCCTGTCCCAACAATCTGAGGGATATCCTTTCGTCTGGCTCGGTCTTTTTCGACAGCAACCGAAGACGGGCCTCCCCGGCGAAACAGAAAACGAAGTAATCCCATAGAAACACCAAAAATAATCCAATAATGATAGAGTGTTAGCAGCGAGAAACGACATCAACGGGACGGAAATATGGAAATGAAAGGGCACTTCTGGCTGCGACGGTCGGTTTTCACGCCAAAACCCTTCCCGTCTGGCCCTTGCACCCAGAATCACATACTGGCTGGCATATGACAGAAAACTCTCCAAACACCCGCGCCGGGTTCGTGGCCCTTATCGGGGAACCCAACGCTGGAAAATCCACACTTTTGAACCGCATGGTCGGGGCGAAGGTGTCCATTGTGACGCACAAGGTTCAGACAACGCGGGCGCGTATCCGTGGCGTTGCGCTTGAGGGTGACGCTCAGATTGTGTTTGTCGACACACCGGGACTGTTCCGGCCGCGCCGTCGCCTAGACCGCGCCATGGTGGCCGCAGCATGGAGCGGCGCGTCTGATGCAGATGTCGTCGTGTTGTTGATTGAAGCGCACCGGGGCATCACGCCGGGCGTTGAGGCGATTTTGGAAAGCATAGGCGACCGCGTCGGCCAGGCCCCTGTCGCACTGGCGATCAACAAAATCGACCGTGTGGAAGCGCCGGTTCTGTTGAAGCTGGCCGAAGAGATGAACGAAAAGTTCGCGTTTACCGAGACGTTTATGATTTCGGCCGAGAAGGGGCACGGCGTCGATCACCTTAAGAAATGGCTTTCAGGTGTCTTGCCTGAGGGGCCTTGGCTGTATCCCGAGGATCAGATCGCTGACCTGCCAATGCGGATGATTGCCGCCGAGATGACGCGCGAAAAGCTGACGCTGCGCCTGCATCAGGAATTGCCGTATCAACTGACGGTCGAGACAGAGTCTTGGGAAGAACGCGATGATGGGTCGGTGAAGATTGATCAGATCATTTATGTCATTCGCGATGGTCATAAAGGTATCCTGCTTGGCAAGAAGGGCGAGACAATTAAGGTTGTCGGGCAATTGGCGCGGGTCGAGATTTCCGAGTTTCTCGGACGCAAGGTGCACCTGTTTTTGCAGGTGAAGGTGCGGCCGAACTGGCTTGATGAGAAAGAGCGCTATTCCGAGATGGGGCTCGACTTTTCGGACGGCAACTGATGACGCCACGGCTGACATCTGAAATCTGGGTCGCGGCCTATCTGACGCGATGTCGTTTGGCGGATATCCCGGCGTTTGTTGTGGCGCGGGGCGATCACACGGCGGGGGCTGTGTTGGTGAAGCTGAATACCCTGGACGGGCGGGCCTGCTGTTATCACCGGTCTTTTGATATTATGAGCGGCGAGCGGCAATGGATTGTTCATGTTGAGGGCCTCGAGGCTGATGTTGACATCAGCGTCACAAAGCAGCGGTCATTTGATTCCGATCTTTGGGTGATCGAGGTCGAGGATCGGCAGGGGCGGCATTTGCTGGATGACCCCAGCCTTGCATGAGGCTTTGCATCCGCGGATTTGAGGCGGGATAAGCATTTCATGGATTGGCGCGAAGAGGGTGTGCTTTTGACTGTGCGCAAGCATGGCGAGACATCCGCGATCATAGACGTTTTTACCGAAGGTCGGGGGCGGCATGCGGGCGTTGTCCGGGGCGGGACCAGTCGCAAGATCGCGCCTGTCTTGCAGCCGGGGGCGCAGCTTGATCTGGCGTGGCGTGCACGGCTTGAAGAACACCTGGGCGCGTTTACTGTTGAGCCAGTGCGAAGCCGCGCTGATTTGATGGGCGCGCGGGACACCTTGGCGGCGCTGAATGCGGTGACGTCTTTGCTGGCGTTTGTGATGCCCGAGCGAGAGGCGCATCCTAACTTATATCGCCGCACATTGGCCGTTCTCGACATGATCGGTGAAGGCGAGTTTTGGAAGCTGGGGTATCTGCGCTGGGAGTTGGCGCTTCTGGATGATCTTGGCTTCGGGCTGGACCTTGGGCGTTGCGCGGTAACGGATCGCTCGGACAATCTGGTGTTTGTATCGCCAAAGTCGGGACGCGCGGTGTCGCGGGTCGGGGCTGGGGAATGGGCGGACCGGATGTTGCCGTTGTCGCCGGCTTTGGTTGGTGAAGGCGAAGGCAGCGACCGGGATGTTCTGGAGGGGCTTGGGGTAACAGGGCATTTTCTGGGTCAGCATTTTGCACCGACGCTTGGCGATCGCCCGCTGCCAGCAGCGCGGCAGCGGTTTGTTGATTTGATCGCCCGTGGGATCAGGCCAGAAGACGACGCGCGATAACCTGCGCCTGAATTTCTGCTGCACCTTCAAAGATATTGAGGATGCGGGCATCGCACAGGATGCGGCTGATTTTGTATTCCAGAGCGAACCCATTGCCGCCGTGGATTTGTAACCCGTTGTCGGCGGCAGCCCAAGCCACGCGGGCGCCAAGAAGCTTCGCCATGCCCGCCTCTAAATCACAGCGGCGATCGTTGTCTTTTTCGGCGGCCGAGAAGTAGGTGAGCTGGCGCGCAACCATGATTTCCACGGCCATCATTGCCAGCTTGGACGCCACTCGAGGGAACTCGATGAGCGATTTTCCGAACTGTTTGCGGTCTTCGGCGTATTGCATCGACACATCAAGCGCGGATTGCGCGACGCCAATGGCGCGAGCGGCGGTCTGGATGCGCGCGCTTTCAAACGTCTGCATTAACTGCTTGAAGCCCTGACCCTCTGTGTCGCCGAGAAGGTTCTCGCCCTTCACCTCGAAGCCATCGAAATTGACGGTGTATTCTTTCATGCCGCGATAGCCGAGAACCTCGATTTCGCCGCCTGAAAGTCCATCGTCCGGGAACGGGACCTCGTCGGTGCCAGGGGTCTTTTCGGCCAAGAACATCGACAGACCACGATAGTCACTGGTGTCGGGGACTGAACGCGCAAGAACCGTCATGACGTGGGTGCGGGCGGCGTGGGTGATCCAGGTTTTGTTGCCCTTGATCGTCCAGGTCTCGCCGGTCTTGGTCGCTTTGGTGCGCAAGGCCCCAAGGTCTGAACCGGTGTTTGGTTCAGTGAAAACCGCCGTTGGAAGGATTTCACCTGAGGCGAGGCCAGGAAGCCATTTTTCTTTCTGCGCTTGGGTGCCGCCGCAAAGGATCAACTCGGCGGCTATTTCGGAGCGCGTACCGAGGGAGCCGACGCCAATATAGCCGCGGCTGAGTTCTTCGGACACTACACACATGGAGGCTTTTGACAGGCCGAACCCCCCGTATTCCTCCGGGATCGTCAGGCCGAAGACGCCCATTTCGGCCATCTCGTCGATGATCTCCATCGGGATCAGTTCGTCTTTCAGGTGCCAGTCATGGGCATTGGGTTCCACGCGATCTTTTGCAAAACGGCGGAACTGCTCGCGGATCATTTCAAGTTCGTCATCAAGGCCTGTTGCTCCGATAGTGATCTCGGCGGTGCGCTCGCGCATGATCGCGACAAGGCGAAGGCGGGCGGCTTGTGTATTGCCCTGTTGGGTCAGGGTCATGACCGCAGGGGCCATCATCGTGCGCTGGTCATCTTGTGTCAGGCCAAGGTCCTGCGGGCGGATAATCTCGCCCTGGCTCATCGGGATGCCGCCATAAAGTTGCCAGAGGTATTCGCCGAAGGTGATCTGGTGGATCAGTTGCTCCAGCTCGCCAAATTTCCCGTCAGCCTGAAGCGCTTCGGCCCAATGCTGCATCTGGCGGAGCGCTTCGACATAGGTGGCGACCCAAGCGAGGCCATGGACTGCAGTTTGGTGGCTTTCGATGAGGGACGCGCTGACCTGGTCGCCGTCGCTGACCTGAGCGCGGACAACGTCTTTGGCGCGGTCCAGCAGAGATTCGGCGGCTGGAACAGCCTCCTTCGTCAGCGCCAGAAGGTCGGGGAGTACAGGTGTTTCAATCATTGGAGAGGTCCCGTCATGCGGCATTGCAACATTCCCATTTTCTGCACCTGCGAAGGTTTAGGGATTTTTGAGTGACCGCGCAAGAAGATTTCGTCAGAAGGGGTCTTTTGTTTCCGAAAATGTCTCGAGTGAGTCCGCGTGTTTTGCGCGGGCTGCGACGTAGACCTCATGCATGTCGCTTTCGACGTCACGGCGAAACGCGGCCATGTCTCGTCGAAGTCGGCGGTCATAGCGAGGTCGAAATGGTTTGATCCCGGTCTGACAGTGAAGCCGCAGGTCGCGGAGCGGACGTCGGAGTGGTCTGCGCAGGCTTCGATGGTAGCTTTCAATGCGGCGCGATCTGCTTGCGTCGCGCTTGGTTTGTCAGGATGCCTAATGATGTGACGTAACATGCGAGTATCCTTACGGGGTCACGACCAAACTAAGGCTGCAATTTGATGACGACAAAAGAAAAAGGGCGCCACAACGGGCGCCCCTTCTTTTGGGTAGTGACGTAAACCCGGATGACGAAATGCTGTGCAAACCGCCCGTCGGGTAACGCGGTTCCGGCCCGCAAGCAGGTCGGAAGTCGCTTACATCATGCCGCCCATGCCACCCATGTCGGGCATGCCGCCGCCGCCGCCGCCTGCGCCTTCTTTGGCAGGCTTGTCAGCGACCATGGCTTCCGTCGTGATCAGAAGACCGGCGATCGATGCTGCATCTTCCAGAGCCGTACGAACAACCTTGGCCGGGTCGATAACGCCGAACTTGAACATGTCGCCATATTCTTCGGTCTGCGCGTTAAAGCCAAACGTCGGGTCATTGCTTTCGCGAACCTTGCCCGCGACAACCGAACCGTCGACGCCGGAGTTCTCGGCGATCTGACGCAGCGGTGCTTCGAGAGCTTTACGCACGATAACGATACCGGCGTCCTGGTCGCTATTCGCACCTTTGAGGTCTGCAAGCGATTTCGCGCCCTGGATCAGAGACACACCACCACCAACAACAATACCTTCCTGAACGGCCGCGCGGGTGGCGTTCAGTGCATCGTCAACGCGGTCTTTGCGCTCTTTCACTTCGGTTTCGGTCATGCCGCCAACGCGGATGACAGCAACACCACCAGCAAGCTTAGCAACACGTTCCTGAAGCTTCTCACGGTCATAGTCGGACGTGGTTTCTTCGATCTGTTGACGGATCTGGGAAACACGTGCTTCGATCTCGGCTTTTTCGCCGAGGCCTTCGATGATCGTTGTCTCGTCCTTGGTGATCGAAACGCGCTTGGCTGTGCCGAGCATGTCCATTGTGACAGATTCAAGCTTCATGCCGAGGTCTTCGGAGATCACCTGACCACCGGTGAGGATCGCGATGTCCTGAAGCATGGCTTTGCGGCGATCGCCGAAACCCGGTGCTTTGACAGCTGCGATCTTCAGACCACCACGCAGTTTGTTGACGACGAGCGTGGCAAGAGCCTCGCCTTCGACATCTTCTGAGATGATGAGAAGTGGCTTTTGCGATTGGATAACCGACACAAGAAGCGGAACCATTGGCTGCAGCGATGAGAGTTTTTTCTCGTGCAACAGGATGACGACGTCTTCCAGCTCGGTGACCATCTTGTCAGGGTTGGTGACGAAGTATGGCGATAGGTAGCCACGGTCGAACTGCATGCCTTCGACAACTTCGGTCTCGGTCTCGAGACCCTTGTTCTCTTCAACAGTGATCACGCCGTCGTTGCCGACTTTCTGCATCGCGTCTGCGATCTGCTGGCCGATGTCGGCTTCGCCGTTCGCAGAGATCGTGCCGACCTGTGCGACTTCGTCGCTGTCTTTCACGTCACGGGCAGCTGCTTTGATGTGTGCCACAACTTTGGTGACTGCAAGGTCGATGCCGCGCTTAAGATCCATCGGGTTCATGCCAGCGGCAACCGATTTTAGGCCTTCGCGAACGATGGCTTGCGCCAGAACCGTTGCAGTTGTTGTGCCGTCGCCGGCTTCGTCATTGGTGCGGCTGGCGACTTCTTTCACCATCTGCGCGCCCATGTTCTCGAACTTGTCTTCAAGCTCGATCTCTTTAGCGACCGTTACACCGTCTTTGGTGATGCGTGGTGCGCCGAAAGATTTTTCGATCACGACGTTACGGCCCTTGGGGCCGAGGGTAACCTTCACTGCGTCCGCAAGGATGTTTACACCCTTAAGCATGCGGTTGCGCGAGTCGGTACCAAATTTGACGTCCTTAGCAGCCATGTTGATTGCTCCTGGTTGTCTGAAATTTCAGTTGATTGATGGAAGTGACGTTGCTCAGGAAATCGTACCGAGAATGTCGCTTTCCTTCATGATGAGCAGCTCTTCGCCGTCCAGCGTGATTTCTGTGCCGGACCATTTGCCGAAGAGAATCTTGTCGCCTGCTTTGACAGATGGTGCGATAAGCTCGCCCGAGTCTTTGCGTGCGCCTTCGCCGACCGAAATGATCTCGCCTTCGGCTGGCTTCTCTTTTGCGCTTTCAGGGATGATAAGACCGCCTTTGGTCGTATCGTCGCTTTCTACGCGGCGGACCAGTACGCGGTCGTGCAGCGGAGTAAATGCCATATTGAACGCTCCTTGGTTCAGTTGCTAGTGGATTGGCACTCATCTCTAGTGAGTGCTAACGATTGGGAGATAAGGAACGTGCCCGCGCCTGTCAACCAGGCGCAGGGGAAAAATTGCTCAGGTTTTCACTCATTCGCAGGTTGTCCGCGGCACACGCCGAAAACTATGGGGATCGCTCGTGTATTTCTCACCCTATCTCAATCCCAATCCGGCCTTTCTTCCGCCTGATATCCGGGCCATCATAGTGGAAACACCGATAATACAGGGCAAATGATCTGATGGTACGACTGCTTTTTATGGTTTTGGCGATGCTCCTGACGCCGCTTGTGGCGATGGCGCAATCTTGTGGGACGATTGATCTGATCGATGAACTATCCCCCGCAGAACGAGCCCGACTTGATGCTTTGGTTGCGCCGCATGCTTTTCCTGTCGGAAATCTTTGGCGCGCTGATAAGGGCGAGTGGACCGTTGTTATTGCAGGAACGCTGCATGTCCCGGATGCCCGACTGGACGGGCTGGCAAAGCGCATTGACCCCTTTTTACGCGATGCGGACGTCCTAATCCTTGAGGCAACGTCTGAAGACGAGGCAGGCCTGGCCGCGATGGCGGCATCAAAGCCCGATCTGTTCTTCATCACCGAAGGCCCGACCCTGATTGATTTATTGTCGCCCGAGGATTGGACAAAGGCCGAAGAACAGCTGTCGGCGCTTGGCATTCCAGCCTTTGTCGCGGCGCAATTTCAGCCTTGGTACTTGAACCTGACGCTTGCGATCCCGCCCTGCGCTTTGGCGCTGGTTAAGACCGGTGCCAAGGGTCTCGACCGCCAGCTTGAGAGCGTGGCCCTAGACGTCGGGGTGCCAATCCAATCGCTGGATAATGTGGAGACGGTAATCCGTATCTTCGCCGATGCGCCCTTCGAGGATCAGATGGACGGACTTCGACTGACGCTCAATACAACAGACGACAGCAACGCCAATACATCGACGCTGATCGAGGCATATTTTGACGGCCGCACCCGCGAAGGATGGGAATTTGGCCGGATCATGGTGGACCGGGCCGGGATCGAAAACGGGCAGGCACTGTTTGACGAAGTCAACACATCGCTTCTGATTGACCGCAATGCCGACTGGGAGCCGATGATCCACGAGATGGTTGACGGCAAGAATGCAGTCATTGCTGTCGGTGCCGCGCATTTGTCCGGAGAAAGCGGCGTCCTGCGTGCGCTAGAGCGCGCAGGCTATAGCTTAGCGCCTCTCTGAGGCCCGC
>NZ_JBVCWP010000125.1:0-10983 GCF_057460485.1 Boseongicola sp. | reverse complement strand
TAGATTGTGTGGGTCAATAGCTTGACCGTATGGTGCCCTTCCGGCGCGCGCCCAGCGTCAGCAAGCGACGGAGTCGCTGCTAACATCCATTGAATATTCTTGCTCATTACACCGTCGTAAATGTCCCGGCCTGACTGGACCAAATCCTCTAGCCAACCTGCATAGCCGGCCGAAACCGCCGTGACGTCGCCGCGAGCCGTTTTGAAAACCGGTGGGGCCATCGTCGCTATGTAGGAGGCGAAGAACGGCACGCCAACATTGTAAGTTTCTGCGCCAAAGACAAAGCTTTCGCCCCAAGCGCTTTTCGGGGCCATCTGTGCAAGATGTTTGACATGAATGGTCGATACCACGGCCTTGCGCGCCCGAAACTCGCGCCCGTCATCCGCCCGCACGCCCACGCAACGCTCTCCATCAAGGATCAGTTCGTTCACTTGGGTATCGCAATGAAACTCTGCGCCGTGATCACGTAGATAACCCACCAGCGCGTCGATCAATCGGCCAGAGCCGCCCCTGGGGATCGACCAGCTTCGCGCCTGACGTGGCGCAATAATCTGATAGGCCAAAAGCCCGGTGCCAGCCTGATCAATCGGGACAGCGGTTTGAAATGCCATCCAGCCCATAAAGGCGCGGATGTGGCGGTTCTTGAATTCGTGGCAGATCACATCGTTCGCGCTCATCGCCATGCGCCGGGACCAGATGCCGCCACGCGGGTGCGCGGCCAGTATTTCTGCCAGTGATTTGCCATGCCCGATTGGCTTGGATCGGGCCTCGGCCAGCATTGGGCGAAGTTCTGCGAACTCGGTCAGAAGCGTCCTATAACTTTCGGCATCCTGCTCAGAAAACCGCGCATATTCGCGAATCGTCTTTTCGGGATCAAGAAACATTGTGATCTGCTCGCCGTCAGGCAGCGCCACATGGGCCACGGGATCAGGATCAATGTAGGACAGCCCATGTTTTGCAACCAGCCCAAGCTCATCTAGGCGGATCAGTGGATTCTGCTGGATGAGAGTGTGTCCGGTTGAACAGGTGTCGATAGCGTAACCCGGCCCAAGGATTTCCTCGGTCGTCGCTCCGCCACCCGGCACGGCACGCGCATCTAGAATTGCGCAGGAATATCCAGCGGAGGCCAAATAGCAGGCGGTAACGAGGCTGTTGTGGCCAGCGCCAGCAACGATGATATCTGCGGTTATCACATTTTGGTCCCCTACGTATCACGCTCGCGCAATCGTTTGCATGGATATGACCAAATATCTGCATCGCTGTCAAAGATAAGTGGCCCTAGATCACGCCCAACCAAACCCACCAGACCCATGTCAGCGGTATCCCCAGCACGCTGGTCACCAAGGCCGAGATCAGGCACAGCCGTGTCAACGCACCGACAGGAATGCGCGCCATGGCAATCCCGATCAAAAGTGGAGGCGATTGATACGGCAGTGCTGTGGTCGAAAAGCCGACATTATGCGCCATTGCCACGGCCTTGATCGACCAGCCCGTCGCTTCGCTCATTGAAGACGCCAAAGGTGCCAGCACGATCGGGGTCGCTGGTGCAATCGTCAGATGCGACAAGGCCGAAGAAAACCCTATGATCACTGAAACATCCCAAAGGCTGTTGCCCTGCCCAAGGCGCAAAGCTGGCACGACAAGCTCGGCGATCTGCGCGCCTAGCCCAATCTCGGTCATAACGGCGCTGATGCAAAATACCGAGGCGATCAGGAAGGCGATAGAAAAGTCGATTTCGGTTTTCATTGCTTGCGGCCCGAAGATCCCAACGCCGGGCAAAAATAGGGCCATCGCTGCCGTCAAAGCAACCCAGGCAGGGGCAATGCCGTGCCACGTATCACTCGCCCATAAACCGATGGCGAAAATGAGTACATACAAAAGCCGTTGTTGCTCAGTTGTCAGATCGGGGCTGTCACCAGTGTCGGTCAGCGGCTCACTTGTCGACTTGGTCCCGCGTCCAAAGGTCAGCAACATTATCAATAGCACCCCAAACCGCACCACATTGATCGGGGCGTTTTGGATGAAATACGCCCCATAGCTGATGTGCTGATCATAGAGGATTTCAATCGCCCCCATTTCCACAATTGTGGGCAGGTTGGCTGTCAGGAATGTATATGTCGGCACAAGCGTCATCATCGCGGCGCTCATCAATAGACCGGTGTGGCCGCGCGACCCTGGTATCATGCCCATGGTCCGGGCCAGTGAAAGTGTAATGGGCATGATGACGATGACCCTTGGAATGGCGGAAGGCACAAAGGCACCCAAAGCCAAGCCACCCAGAGACAAGAACCAGACAGCCCTGCCGTATGACCCCCCGGTATGTACATAAATCCGGCGCGCGATCTGATCGCCAAGGCCCGAAGATGTGATGGCAGCTCCAATCACCAACCCTCCGACTAATAGCCAGAAACCGCTCGCCGCAAATCCGGAGAAAACGACCTCTTGTGGCACCACGTCAATGGCGAGAAATGCCAGAAAAATTAGGATTGCGGTTGTCGCTTCGGGAAGGCTGCGCGTGGCAAAGGATGTGATCCCAGCGGCGGAGATCGCCAAGACCTGCAAGGATAGGTCTGACGTTGAAATGGTTGTGACCAATGCGGCCACAGCGATGAGGGATGCAAAGCCCTGCGATGCAGACATCATTGGAAGGTTGCCGATCAAAACAAGTTCACCAACACTTGCCGCAAGCCCAGATCAGAGCAGGCGTCAAACCTTACCGTCGATATCGCGGTAAACTTCGAATATAGCGGCGGTGTCGTAGTCTTGCGGCACAAGCGTCCAGCTTTTGTCATAAAGGTCTGATACTGCATCAAACATCGGGGTGGTGATGCCTTGGGCGCGAATATCAGCACCAATGATCGACAGGTCTTTTTCGAACATCGCCATATGTGCCGTCGCCGGTGTATAGTTGCCTGAGATCATCAAAGGCATCCGCAAATCGAGCATCTTGGACTGGCCCGCGCCCTTGGATAGCATTTGGTAGACCACATCGCGATCCACGCCGAGCGAATCTGCGTAGTGCAGCGTTTCGGCTGCCGCACAATTGTGCAGGGCGACCGCATGGTTGGCGACGTATTTGAGTTTTGAGCCTGCACCAAATTCGCCGGCGTGCATGATCGTATGGCAAAGGTGTTCCATGTAGGGCGTTGCATGGGCAATGGCGTCGCTCGGGCCAGAGGCCATGATGACCAGATCTGCCGTTGCTGCTTGTTTACCCGTTCCACTGACTGGAGTATCGAGCAGAATAGCGCCACCCAACTCCACCGCCGCTTTCGCCGCAAGCTTGTCAGCCATGGCGAAAGTTCCTGTTTCCATCACAACCTGACCGGGGTTCAGAACCTCCCCAAGTTCTTTGGTTACCGCCGCCAAGACTGAAGTCGAGGCGACGGAAATAATCACAAGGTCGCATTCTGTTAACCATGGCCCGACGGTCTCATGGGTTTTGCCACCTGCGATTTCAAGCTGTTCGCGGCCTATGATATCGGGGTCAGCCCCTGCAACCGAAATGCCAGCTTTCAACAAATTGGCTGCATAGGCGCTGCCCATGATGCCCAAACCGATAATGCCAACTTTCATGTTGCGACCTTTCTATTTTCAGCCGAGACCAAACAGTTTCTGAGCGGTAAGGCCTGCCACTTTGGCTTTGTCTTCGTCAGACAAATTGGAGCTTACGATATGTTCAACGGGGTCATAATCGGCCATGTCGAAGGGATAATCGCTGCCCATGATGACCTTATCCGCACCATACTGCTGCACCAGATATTCAAGCTGGTGACCGGTGAAGACCACGCCATCAATCCAGATTTTCTTGAGGTAGTTTGTCGGCGGTTCTGGCAGGTTCACTTCGCAATCTTTGCGCGCACCCCATGCGTGGTCGATCCGGCCCGAATAGGATGGCAGATAGCCGCCGCCGTGGACCGCAAAAATCTTAAGGTCAGGCATATCCCGTAGCAGACCGTTGAAAATGATGTAGTGCAGTGCCGTAGTCGTCTCGAGCGGGTTGCCGATAACATTTTGGAAATAGTACTCGCTGAAACGTGCCCCTTCGGTAAAACCATTCGGGTGGATCATAACAACCGCGCCTAGCTCTTCGGCCTTCTTCCAGAAGGGGCGAAACCGGTCGGCGCTGATTTCTTCGCTATCCATATTCGTGAGCAGCATTACACCCTTAAGGCCCAGACTCATCGCACGCTCAAGCTCGGTCGCGGCCTCATCTGGGTCTTGCAGCGGCACGGTTCCCAGCCCAGCAAAGCGGTCGGGGTTGTGGCCGACCCATTCGGCTATTCCATCATTAACCATCCGGCTGGCGACTGCGGCATGTTCAATCGGGGATTGATAATAGCACTGCGGTGGCGGTGGCGCGACGATCTGCATGTTGATGCCTTGCGCGTCAAGAACCCGCATCCGGTCTTCGATGTCTTGCATCGCGACGGGGCCACGGTCAGCTTCCTGCTGGGCGTTGACGATGTTGGTGTATTCGTTGGCATATTTGATCATCGCGATCCGGCTGAGATCAACATAGGGCACCATATACTTGGCAGCTTCTGGGATCAAAACATGCGCGTGGCTGTCCACGGTCAAAGTCGAAAGCCGACCGGGCTTTGCGGGTGTGGGGCGCGCAGACGTCGGTCCGTAGCGGTTGACGGCATCACCTATTTTGTGGGTGTCGATGGTGGAATGGGTCATAGATGAGAGTCCTGCTGAAATTGGTTAGGGGGGAGTTGCCCGTTGCCGAATTGATCCGGCAACGGCTTTTCATATTGCCTGAAAGGCTGCCTTACTGGTTTTCTGCGAGCCACGCTGCGGCGTCAGCCTCAACAACCGCTTTGTCGAAATCGTTCGCAGCCTCGATGTAGGTGTCGTTCAGGAACGTCGACACGTCGACCATCTTCTCGATCGCACCGGATGACAGCATACGTGGCTGCACGTTGGTCCAGACATCAGATTGCATATCGCCCATACGCTCAGTGGTTGAGATGTTCATGGGCAGGACGCCCTGGAACAGGCCCATACCGGCGGCCTCAACTTCCCACTCTTCAGGCACAGCCTGACGCAGCATCGCCTCAACCGCATCTGGGTTTGTGGCGCCCACGTGCATGCCTTTGGACCAAGCGCGGAAGAAACCTTCCATTGCTTCGCGCTTCTCCTCGATCATATCGGCGTTCATCGCGAGGGTGTTCGCGGGGCTGGCCAGCAGTTCTTCTGGTGTTACCTGATCAAGTTCGATCCCGTTGGCCACAAGGGCGGCCCAGTCAAACACTGAACCGGAAATCGCTGATACATTTCCGTCGCGGATTGCCGCGGCGAGGGTTGGGCCACTTTCGCCCAACACAACCGTCTGGACATCATCGATTGTGTTCCCAGCGATATCGAGGGCTGCCTGCAGGAATGCACGGTCACGGTCGGAAACCAGACCGACAGTGGTGCCCACGAGACTTTCCATAGACGTGTATTCGCCACCTGCCAGCACCGCGATGCCTTCGGGTGCGTTCTGCATCACTTCATACACGGTGTTGATATTTGCACCTGCATTCAGCGCATTGATCGTTTCATTCGGGTCAAGCATCGCAAGATCGGCCTGACCGTTTTGAATGAATGCCACGTAAGGGATCGACGTGTCAGATGGCAAAAGATTAACGGTGATCCCTTCATCTGCAAAATAGCCAAGCGCCTCGCCCACAACGAGCGGAAAGAACACTGCGGAACGTGGCGTCGGTTTGATCACGCTGATTGTAGTGTCCTGCGCGAAACTTACGCTTGGCGCAGCGACCACGGCCATAGTAGTGGACAGCATTATTGCTTTGAACATCTTCATTTTATTTTCCTCCCAGAAAAACGAGTTTGTCGCGTCTTATCTCCGAGCTGGTTTTCCCATGCTCGGGCACGCGCGCGTGACGCAGCCGCGCGACGGCTCTCTCGACGCCAGAACACGATCCGGTCGTCTAGAAACTCCATAGTGTAAAAAAGGATGAGGCCGATGGCTGTCATGCTCAGCAATGTGGCGAGCGACGCTGCCATATTCAGCTGGAATGAGAATCGGCTCATCAGGACCCCGACACCATCAGTTGCTTGTGCGAACTCGGCGACAACGGCCCCGATCAGGGCTGTGGTCATACCGATCTTAAGTCCGGCAAACATCAAAGGCAGCGCTGCTGGGACGCGGAATTTACGAAAAACCTGATAGTTGCTGGCGCCCAAAGACTGGAACAATTCCTCACGGTCTTCGTCAACCTGAACAAGCCCTGTGAGCGTGTTCACGAAGATCGGGAAGAACGAGATGATTGCAGCCAGCGCGATCTTAGATCCCATTCCATACCCGAACCACGCAATGATAACGGGGGTCAACGCGATGCCCGGTGTCACGTTCAACACGATCGCATAGGGGATCACATACCGCTTGAAGGTTTCCGAGAGCGACGAACAAACCGCCAAGCTGACTGCGATGCCGGCACCGATCAGAAAGCCAACCACTGCTTCGGTTAGCGTGATGAAGAAGTGGCGATAAATCGTGCCTTCGGTGATGTAGAGCTTCACAATCGCACTGCCGATCGCGCTAGGGCGTGGGATGATAATGGATGTGATCAGGCCGGACACCACGGCCATTTCCCAAAGCCCGATGATCACAGCGAACAAGATCAGGTGCGGCAAAACCCCGAATAGAAAATCGAATATCCGGAATGAAGTTGGGCGTTTTTGATCGGACATTATCTGCTTGCCCCAACTTGGGCCATTGCACTGCGACGTTTGACGCTGACGCGTTCCCGACCACTTTCGTATTTCCAGAAGGCCACGTAGTGATCGATCTTTTCCATGCCCTTGAAAATCAGAAAGCCCAAGATCGTCAGCGTGAAGATGCACGCGAAGGCGGATGCCATATTCAAGTTGCGCGTGTAGACGAGGATCAGCGATCCGATGCCTTCGTCGCGTTGGATAAATTCAGCCACAAGGGCGCCTGACAGGGCCGCCGTTAGGGCCAAACGTTCGCCCGCCATAATGATCGGGATTGCATCAGGCAGCACCAACTTGCGCAACACCTGCATCTTGGATGCCCGCAGAGACCGGAACAGTTCAAGGCGCTCTTCGTCCACATTTATGACGCCAGACAGCGTATTGATAAAAGGCGCAAAAAAGCAAACCAACACGATTATCGCGATCTTTGAGCTGGCCCCAAATCCAAGCGCTGCGATCAGCAAGGGCGCGACGGCGATCCGTGGTGTTGCCTCAAGAACAATGACGTAGGGCTTTAGAAAACGTCGCAGAACCGGGTTAAAGCCAACCAAAGCCCCAAGGCCAATTCCCAGGACTGATCCACCGATCCAGCCCATAAGAACAAGGCTCATCGTGGCATAAAGATGATACCAGACATTGCCGTTCTGGACATATATCAGCCAGAATGACCACATGATATTGGACGGGCGCGGATAAAACAGCGGGTCTAGCCAGCCGATCCGTGATCCGAATTCCCACAGCAAAACTAGCGTGATGAATAAACCAGCGTGACGCATTATTCGCTTGCGGCCGAGTGTGCGAGCGCTGTCCGCAAAGGGCTGGGGGCCCGGAATTATATCTTGGACGGCCATTACATCTCACCCAGTGTTTCGCGAACATCTACGACCAGTTTGTTGAATTCGACCGAAGTCTGAATGGACAAGGGGCGTGGGCGTTCAAGATCGACATTGACGATCTTGGCCATGCGACCCGGACGCGATGTCATGACGACAACCTGATCCGCCAAGAAAATCGCTTCTGCGATGTTGTGAGTCACAAAAATCGCTGTGGCCCCGACCTCTTCAACAATGCGCATCAATTCCATATTCAGGTGTTCGCGTGTGAATTCATCAAGCGCGCCAAACGGTTCATCGAGAAGAAGAATGTCAGCGCCCGTCTGCAAAAGCCGTGCAAGGGCGACGCGTTGCTGCATCCCGCCAGAGAGTTGAGCGGGGAAAGAAAACGCAAAGTCCTCAAGCCCAACCAACTTGAGAAGATCGAACGCGCGGTTCTTGTCGGCCTTAGTTGGGGTACC
The DNA here is from genome assembly GCF_057460485.1 of Boseongicola sp. Taxonomy (NCBI): domain Bacteria; kingdom Pseudomonadati; phylum Pseudomonadota; class Alphaproteobacteria; order Rhodobacterales; family Paracoccaceae; genus Boseongicola; species Boseongicola sp. Next base: position 2,960 of record NZ_JBVCWP010000125.1, on the reverse strand, counting down.
CGTGATTTCGGTCGGCAAAAGCACGTTCTCAAGCGCGGTGCGCCATTCAAGTAGTGTCGCCTTTTGGAACATCATGCTGATATCGGCGCGCGGCCCAGTCACCGCAGTTCCATGGACCGCGATCTCCCCCGACGTCGGTGCGATAAGGCCTGAGATCAACCGCAACAGGGTGGACTTACCACATCCTGACGGGCCAACGAGTGATACAAACGATCCGCGTTTGATCTCGAAATTGGCGTCTTGCAGGGCAATCACGGATCCATCGGCAAATGTCTTTTCAACACCCCGTCCGCTGACGACGACTTCTTGATCGGCGGCGTGTGTTTGTATCTGATCAGCCTTCATTTTGTGCTTTCTTGTGCATAGACGCGGTCACTATTTTCTCAGCGCGTGAAATATCAGGCAGCGACATATCGGTTACTCGATCACGGGTCGGTTTTTCAGCCCGCGCATGACTTGCACGTGCGATTTTCGGATATGTTTGGCGCAAAGGCGGGCGGCAGCGCGTCCATCGCGGGACTGCAGCGCGTCGATGATTTTATTGTGGTCATCCAGCGCGGACTGCATCGCATTCGCCTCTTGATGGCGCGACGACAGGGACACGATGCACAGGCGTTCGTAATTATCCATCAGACTGCGCATCGTATCAGCGTGCCGACGGTTCCCGGACAATTCGTTGATTTTGGCGTGGAAGTTGCGGTTGTAGCGGGCAAATTCCGGCAACGATGACAGGTCCGCCGTGCGAAAATCGTCCAGCGCAGCGAGGTTTTCGATGCTGGCATCGGCTGCAATACGGCGCGCCATTGCGGTTTCCAGAATTTCACGTAGATCAAGGATGTCATGGGCGTCACTGATTGAAATTGGCGCAATGCGGTGGCCCTGACGGGGGGCGATTTCAATCAAGCCTTCAAACTCAAGCCGTTGCAGCGCATCGCGGATCGGCGATTTTGAGACACCATATTTTTCGGCAAGGGCGACTTCGCGCAGCTCCTCACCAGGCTGCAAATCACAGGACATGATATCCTCGCGCAGCTCTTCAAAAATACGATGTCGCATCAAATCAGATGACATCCGATCCCCCCTGATATCTCACAAAGGGTAAGGTGGGCGGACAGGTTTGGTCAATTCATCGCTCGTAATAGTGACTATCTGGAATCTTGATACGCCCGCCCACGCTCAGAGCTGGACAGATTGGCCTGTCTCAGCGGATTGCACAATCGCGTCTAACACCTCTATATTATGGAGCAATTCGAAGTCGGAATAGGGGTAGGGCGCTTCACCACGGATCGCCGCGCCAAATGCTTCAAGATTGGCGGTTACGCTGTCGCTCCAATCAAAGACCTCTGTATCGGCGTCGTCGATGCTGCGATAGCGTTCCATTGTCGATTTACCGCCGGGCGTATCGGGATGGGTCGCATTGCGAATTTCTACCCACATATCGCTGCCAAATACATGCGTCCGGATAAAGTGCGGCGTGTGCAGGATTGCCTGCAAAGTGGCAGTCATGCCCGCTTTGAATTGCATTTGAACGGTAATAACGTCGCCGGTCTCCCAGCCCAAGCTGCGATCAGCGGTGATCGCATGCAAGGATGCTACCGGCCCATAAAACGCGATCAGCAGATCGGTCAGGTGAATGCCCATCTGGGTCATTCCAGCGGCAGGGGCGAAGGCCTTAGTAGTGCGCCAACTGTCAGAGGTTAAGGTGATTAATTTGTCATGACTAAAAGCCATTTCAGTGTGCATGATCGTTCCCAGCGCGCCCGCGTCCAGCAGGTCGCGCAGTGCTAGGATGGCGGGTTCAAACCGTCGTTCATGACCCACGCCCAACACCAAACCCGCGCTGCGGCAGGCCTGAATGCTATCACGCGCTCCTGCGGATGACAGCGACAGTGGTTTTTCGCAGAACACGTGCTTTCCCGCGGCTACGGCCTGTGCGATCTGGCTGACGTGCAGGTCATTGGGCGATGTAAGAATGACCGCCTGCACGTTTGGATCGGCGAGGGCCACGTCGTAGTTTTGCGCGACCGTCAGTCCAAGGCCTTCAATGTCCGCGTGCAATGCAATCACTGGTTCAACCACGCAACGCAGATCAAATTGCGGGTGATCTTTAAGCCGTCGTGCAATGTGTTGACCCCACCAACCATATCCAACTAGCGCCGTGCCAATCATGTCGTTGCCTTTCCCTGGCCAAATACGCCAACCAGCGAATTGTCATAGTCCGACCATCCGCTCGCTGCCGCGATTTTTGCTTTTGCCAGCGTCGCCGCGATAACGCCTGAAGGGCCACCACTGCTTACGGCCAAATCCTCCATCAGTTTCATATCCTTGATTGCGTTCTTCAGGCTGAGGCTGACAACTCCGGGGTCTTGATCCACCAACATGCTCAAGATCGGCGGAACGCGCTTCTTGGCGGCACCAATGGCACCCGAACTATCGGCCAACACATCTAGCGCAAGGGCAGGATCAATGCCCTTCGCCATAGCCAGACCGACGGCTTCACCCAAGGCACTCCAATAGACCATCAGCGGCAGGTTCACCGCCAGCTTCATCGCCGCACCCGATCCTGTGGGGCCCAGATGTTCAAGCCTGCGGGTCAGTTTCGCCAACAAGGGCTGCGCGCTGTCGAAGGCGGCCTGCTTTCCGCCAGCCAATCCCATCAGTTGACCTGAGCGTGCAGGAACAACATTGCCGCTGACAGGACATTCCAGAAACAGTCCACCGCGCGCCTCAACAGATTTTTCCAGCGCGATGACGGTTGCAGGGGACGTTGTGCAGAACTCAATGATTGTCTTGCCGGTTAGGTCGGCTTCTAAGATGCCGCCCGGTCCATGGTAGGCGGCATCAAGTGCGCCGTCATTCGCCAGAACGGATAGTATAATGTCCGCCGCTTCGACCACCGCGCGAGGGGTCTCCATTACGGTGCTGCCAGCGATACCTTGCGCTTTGCCAGCGGATCGGTT
>NZ_JBVCWP010000124.1:0-11032 GCF_057460485.1 Boseongicola sp. | reverse complement strand
GACACTTGGGGCGACGGTAGGTGAGGCGTGGGATGCGTTGTATCATCTAGAGCGGGCTGCAAGGACAATGGTTCTGGCTTATTCGACCGGGCAGGATTTGGCGGTGATGGCGGATGATCTGGCCGAGGAGACGGCGGCCGAGTGGGAGACATATCACGATGAGGCCTCCGCGCATTTTGCCGAGATGAAGCGGGTGCTTGATCGTGAAGAGCCTGACTATAAAGATTGATGATGGGGGCGCTGCCCCCAAACCCCCGGAGTATTTCTTCCAAGAAGAAACGACGGGAAACATAGGGATACGGGGAGTTTTAGATGTCTACTGTGATTAAGAATGGCACTGTGGTGACGGCGGATCTGACCTATAGCGCGGATGTATTGGTTGAAGGCGACGTGATCGTTGAGATTGGTCAGGGGCTTTCTGGCGATACGGAGTTGGACGCCACTGGGTGCTATGTGATGCCGGGCGGAATTGATCCGCATACGCACCTAGAGATGCCGTTCATGGGGACGTATTCAACGGACGATTTTGAGAGCGGGACTCGGGCAGCTTTATCGGGTGGCACGACGATGGTTGTCGACTTTGCGTTGCCGGCACCGGGGCAGGGGCTGCATGATGCTCTTGCGATGTGGCACAACAAATCGACGCGGGCCAATTGCGACTATTCCTACCATATGGCGGTGACCTGGTGGGGCGAGCAGGTCTTCAATGAGATGGCGTCTGTGATCGAGAAAGAGGGTATCACGACGTTCAAGCATTTCATGGCGTACAAGGGTGCGCTTATGGTAAATGATGACGAAATGTACGCATCATTTCAACGACTTGCCGAACTTGGCGGGATTGCCATGGTGCATGCAGAAAATGGCGATGTGGTTGCGGAACTGTCGGCTAGGCTGCTGGCTGAGGGCAATACAGGACCAGAGGCGCATGCGTATTCGCGGCCGTCCCAGGTTGAGGGTGAGGCGACGAACCGCGCAATTATGATTGCGGATATGGCGGGGGTTCCGTTGTATGTGGTGCATACGTCCTGCGAGGAGGCGCACGAGGCGATCCGGCGGGCCAAGCAACAGGGAAAGCGGGTCTGGGGAGAGCCTTTGATCCAGCACTTAACATTGGATGAAAGCGAGTATTTCAACAAGGATTGGGACCATGCGGCGCGCCGCGTCATGTCACCGCCATTCCGCAACAAGAAGCATCAGGACAGCCTTTGGGCTGGCCTGCAGTCGGGGTCTTTGTCCGTTGTTGCGACGGACCATTGTGCGTTTTCCACGGACCAGAAGCGTTTTGGCGTGGGCGATTTCACTAAAATTCCGAACGGGACTGGCGGACTGGAGGATCGGATGCCGATGCTTTGGACCCATGGAGTTAGCACAGGCCGGTTAACGCCGAATGAATTTGTCGCGGTGACCAGCACAAATATTGCCAAGATTCTGAATTGTTATCCGAAAAAGGGTGCGATTTTGGTTGGAGCGGATGCGGATATTGTTGTTTGGGATCCTGAAAAGGAGAAGACGATTACGGCCGCGTCGCAGCAATCTGCGATTGACTACAATGTGTTCGAGGGCAAGCACGTGAAGGGTTTGCCTCGGTTTACGCTGACTCGCGGGCATATCGCAGTGCATGACGGGGAAATTAGGACCGAGGAAGGCCACGGAAAGTTTGTGCGGCGCGAGGCGAACAATCCGGTGAACAAGGCGTTGTCGAATTGGAAAGAGCTGACAGCTCCGCGCCCTGTGGAACGCACTGGTATTCCGGCGACGGGGGTTTGATGGACGGCAACAACGTACCTTCTTCGTCCACGGACCATTCGGTACAAACCCCTGTGATTACAGCGGAAAATCTATCGCTGACGTTTCAAACCGGAGATGGTCCAGTGCATGCGTTGAAGGACGTCAATCTGACTGTTGATAAGGGGGATTTTGTTAGCTTTATCGGGCCATCAGGGTGTGGGAAGACGACGTTTTTGCGCACAATTGCGGCCCTTGAAGCTCCGACGGACGGGGTGTTGACGGTCAATGGAATGGTTCCAGATGAGGCAAGAAAAGCTAGGGCTTATGGCTATGTTTTTCAAGCGGCGGGGCTTTATCCCTGGCGGACGATTGAGGGGAATATTCGGCTGCCATTGGAGATCATGGGGTTTTCCAGAGCGGACATCGAGAATCGGGTGAGAAATGTCCTTGAACTTGTTGAATTGGCGGGTTTTAAGAAGAAATACCCCTGGCAGTTGTCTGGGGGGATGCAGCAGCGGGCTTCGATTGCGCGCGCGTTAGCGTTTGATGCGGATTTGTTGCTGATGGACGAGCCGTTTGGGGCGCTTGATGAGATTGTGCGGGACCGGTTGAATGAAGAGCTCCTATCGCTTTGGGCGCGAACGCAGAAGACGATTGCATTTGTAACGCATTCGATCCCGGAAGCCGTATATTTATCTACGAAAATTGTTGTCATGAGCCCGCGCCCGGGACGGATTACGGATGTAATCGAGAGCCCACTCCCGAAGGATCGAGGCTTGGATATTCGCGATACGCCTGAGTTCATTGCGATCGCACATCGGGTGCGTGAGGGCTTGCGCGCGGGTCATGGAGATGAGGTTTGAGCCACGACCTTTATTTTTGGAGCTATATTGATGAAGGGACGTATCCACCTGGAAAGGAAGAGGAGTTTGCGCAGCATTGTGTCGCTTTGGCGGACGGTAGTCCGCGAAAAGAGATAGCTTTGTTGCCTGTGGAGCAAATGAAAGCGAAGGTGGCCGAGGCACTGGAGGCGGCACCTGACTGGACCCATGATGAGGGACCGTTTTGGTTAAAAGGGGGGGCTGGCGTCATCGAGGTCTATGTCTCTGAATTTTATGCTAGACTTTCCCTTCGGGGGGCATGGGATGGGGATGACGCAAATCGTTTGAATGATGTCATGAAGCCGTTTGCGTGCCCGCTTTTTGACCCACAAACCGGGGAAAGGTTCGCGCTTTGAGACGATGTCGCTACAACGTCGGTGTAACGTCGGTATTGCGTCGGGGCAGCCGTTCGCGCCATTTGCGAAGTGTTAGGAATTTGCACCTATGAGCGGCAGGACGATGCAAAATTCGGCGATCGGACGCGGTGGTCGGTGGTTTAGGAAGGCAGTTATGCCAGTGCTGGCGGTGATCGCGACGTTGTTGGCTATTTGGTACGTGGCCGTCGTGCCAATGAATATCAAAGAGGTCCTTACCCAGGCGGAGCGGGAGGGGGCTGTTATTGTGCCCCCCTCGGCAGCAGAGCGGCGGGACGCAGGGCGCTGGGGGTTGGTGTTTGCCAACCTTGATCTGATCGGACCGTCCTGGTCGACAGAGCGGGCTCGACTTCCTGCCCCGCATCAGGTGGCGGGCGAGTTGTGGAAATCGACCTGGGTTGAGGAAACCACAGGGCGGCGTGGAATTGTGCAATCAGGGAGCTTTTCAAACCGGTCGCTGATCTACCATGGCGGTGTGACCTTGACCGCGACGGTGTTGGGATTTGTGATCGGATCGGTGCTTGGGATCTTGTTGGCGGTTGGGATCGTCTACAACCGTGCCATGGACCTGAGCGTGATGCCGTGGGCCATCATTTCGCAGACTATTCCGATTGTCGCATTGGCGCCGATGATCATCGTGGTGCTATATTCGGTCGGGCTTTCCGGGTTGGTCGCGAAGGCGGCGATTAGTGCCTATCTGTCATTCTTCCCGGTGGCCGTAGGGATGGTGAAGGGTTTGCGAAGCCCGGATGCGATGCAGATGGATTTGTTGCAGACCTACAGCGCCAACAAATCGCAGTCGTTCTGGAAGCTGCGGTTGCCGGCCTCTGTTCCATATCTTTTTGCGTCGCTGAAAATTGCGATTGCGGCGTCTTTGGTGGGCGCGATTGTGGGCGAATTGCCAGTGCAGCGGGGCGGCCTCGGGGCCCGCATGTTGGGCGGCAGTTATTATGGGCAGACCGAGCAAATTTGGGCTGCACTATTTATGGCTGCGGTGATGGCGGCGGGACTTGTTTGGTTGGTCGGCTGGATTGAACGGCGCACACTTCGAGCGATGGGAGCGCAGACGTGAGGCGGTTCAGCGAAGCGATGGGCACGACGATCTCGGTGGTGGTTTTCTTGCTGATGTTCGTCGTGATTGCCTTGGCCGCACTGGGGCGCGCGGAAAGTGATGGTGGGATGGCGCTGCTTTGGGTGGCGCTTTTAGCCTATATTGGCTGGCAGTTTGTCGACGCGCTCGCAGGATGGGCCGAAGCGCCTTCTGTGGGACGGTTAGCGGCGCCTTTTGCTTTGGGGGCTGTGGTTCTGATCGGCTGGCAGACGATCGTGACGGCATTGGATGTGCCGTCCGTGATCCTTCCCGCCCCAAGCCAGATTGCGGTGACGTTTGCCGGCAACCTTCGGACGCTTTGGGCAGATTTTGTCCAGACAATCCTGAAGGGGGCTATGTCGGGCTATGTTGTCGGCTGCGCCTTAGCGTTTGGGATGGCGGTGCTTGTGGACAGATATGATTTTCTGCGTCGCGGGCTGTTACCGGTGGGTAATTTCATGGCCGCTTTGCCGATCGTGGGCACGGCCCCGATCCTTGTGATGTGGTTTGGGTTTGACTGGCAGTCAAAGGCCGCGGTTGTGGTTGTCATGGTGTTTTTCCCCATGCTGGTGAACATCGTGGCGGGATTGGCGGACACGACTGCGATGCAGCGCGACCTTATGCGGACCTATTCGGCAAGCTATTGGCAGACCCTGATCACATTGCGCCTTCCGGCGGCTTTGCCGTTTGTATTCAATGGACTTAAAGTTTCGGCAACGCTGGCGTTGATCGGCGCGATCGTGGCCGAATTCTTTGGCTCGCCGACGGTGGGGTTGGGATTTCGGATCAATGCCTCGCTTGGACAATTGGCGCTTGATATGGTGTGGTCAGTGATTGTGGTGGCGGCTTTGGCTGGATCGCTGCTCTATGGATTTTTGACGGTGTTGGAGCGGTGGCTTACGTTCTGGCATCCGTCGCAGAGACGATGAAAAAGTGAAATCAAACAGGGGAGAACTGAGATGAATAAGTTTTTGGCAGGGGCTGTTGCGGCTCTTGGAATGAGTGCGGGGTCTGCATTTGCGGCCGATGAGGTGCGTTTGCAGTTGCAGTGGGTCACGCAGGCGCAGTTTGCGGGCTATTACGTGGCTTTGGAGAACGGCTATTACGGGGAAGAAGACCTTGATGTGACGGTTCTTCCGGGTGGTCCGGACATTGCGCCTCCGCAGGTTCTGGCTGGAGGCGGCGCGGATGCAATGCTGAACTGGATGCCGTCGGCATTGGCGGCGCGCGAGAAGGGTCTGCCGGTTGTAAACATTGCGCAGCCGTTCAAGTCATCGGGCCTTATGCTAACGTGCTGGAAGGACACCGGGATCACCGGGCCGCAGGACTTCAAGGGTAAGACCATTGGCGTTTGGTTCTTTGGCAACGAATATCCGTTCCTGTCGTGGATGAGCCAGGAAGGTATTTCGACCAACGGTGGTGACGATGGTGTGACGGTGTTGAAGCAGGGCTTTAACGTTGATCCGTTGTTGCAGCGTCAGGCCGATTGCATTTCGACGATGACCTATAATGAGTACGGTCAGGTGTTGGATGCGGGCGTGGCCGAGGACGAGTTGGTGACCTTCAAGTATGAGGACATGGGCGTGGCGACGTTGGAGGACGGCATTTACGTGCTGGAGGAAAACCTTTCCGATCCTGCATTCAAGGACAAGATGGTGCGCTTTGTGCGTGCATCAATGAAGGGTTGGAAGTGGGCCGAGGAGAACCCCATGGAAGCTGCTATGATTGTTCTTGATAACGACGAGACCGGCGCGCAAACCGAAGCCCATCAGGTGCGTATGATGGGCGAAATTGCCAAGTTGACGGCAGGATCAAACGGAGCGCTTGATCCAGCGGATTTCGATCGCACGGTTGCGACGTTGCTTGCCGGCGGGTCTGATCCGGTGATTACGGCTGCCCCTGTGGGCGCGTGGACAAGTGAGATCACGGATGCGGCTTTGAACTAAGCCATCTTCGGATTTTGAGGGGGCGGCGCGGGGAAACCTGCGTCGCCCTTTTTTTCGCGCCGTGGTTAGGGTCTGTTTGTTTCGGTGGTGAGGGGATAAGCGTTACGATGGTTTTGGATTGGGAGTGGCGAGATGGCGGTGAAGCGATTGCTGACAGAGTTTGGGATGGGCAGTTCGCTTCGGCGGCAGGACTATACCGAAGCTGCTGTGCGGGCGGTGCGCGATGCGTTGTGGCACAATTCGATCAATCTGGCCGAGCTGTTCGGCAAGGATAAGGCTGAGATGCAGATCACCGTTGAGGTTGGAGTGCAGGACCCGGATGCTGTCGAGGCCTCGAAGGTGGCCGAGATTTTCCCCTACGGTCAAGTCGAGGTGATAGCGCGCAAGGGCGGTCTGGACGTGCCGCGGACCGATGGCGGCAAGCCGACGGTGATTGCGAATGTCGCGATTTCGGTGGCGCTTGATCTGGAGGGTGCGGCATGAGCGAGCGGCGGTTTATCATCGAGATGGGCATGGGCAACGATCAGTATGGCGAGGATTACACCAAGGCGGCGGCCCGCGCGATTGAGGACGCGATCCGTCATTCAGCCATTCCGATGTTCGAGGCGACGGGTCTTTCTCACGAAGAGATGCGGGTGCAGGTGACGGTTGGTGTGGCACGGCCCGAGGCTGTGGATTGTGCCGTCTTGGCGGCGGGTTTGCCGCGTGGGCGGGCCGAAGTGTGCGCCGTTGAGGGCGGTTTGAATGTGGTCAACCCGGATACCGGGAAGATGCTGGTGGTGGCGACGGCGGCCGTGGAGGCGTTCTTGCCGAAACAGGGGTGAAGCGGCGCTTTGTGGCCCATGCGCCGCGCCTGCTGGTTGTTTTTTGCTGATAAACAAATTGTTTCTTGGCACGAAACGCGTCTCTGCTTAGTTTCGCCACCAGAACGTGGGACAAACCCGCGTCGAGGCAGACGAGTAGTATTATGACAGACGTATTGAGAATGGCCCTTAAGGGGCCAACCCAACGTCGTAGGGCACTGACCCTGTGGCGGAAATGGTGGCGGCGGGCGGTTTAACGACCGCCTTGCCATACCTGACTGATTGGCGCGCGCACGGCGGTTGATCCGGCGTGTCGTGTCGCCGTTCGGTGATTGAGGCCGGCGCTGGACGACACGCCTCAGGACCAGACGACAAAGGCCCCGATGACAAAGAGGCTCAACCCTGCGACTTCGCGGACAGAAGTGCGAGGGCGATTATTAACGCCATTCCAACGGGCGGGATGGTCCGCTAGGATTTCATGCGCGAGCATGGTAACGCTGTAAAGTATCGCTGACGTGAGAGCGAGAATTGCGACAGAGTTCATGATTTCGCCTGCGGCATTTTCATCGATGCTACAGCGGGAAAGCTCGCGGTGGAAAAACTTTGTGTCAGGTTGCGTGAATTCACGGTCACATCACGGTGACAGACCAAAGCCCGCCGGATGGCGGACTTTGGTCACGATACAGGGTCTGTTGTCACTCGCGGTTCATTCGATTTTTGATCAGATCATCGACAACTTCGGGTTCGGCAAGCGTGGAGGTGTCGCCAAGCGCTCCGTAGTCGTTCTCGGCGATCTTGCGCAATATGCGACGCATGATCTTCCCGGAGCGCGTCTTTGGAAGGCCCGGCGCCCACTGAATGAGGTCCGGTTTCGCAATCGGGCCGATATCTTTGCGGACCCAGACTTCTAGTTCTTTGCGCAACTCTTCTGTCGGCTCGACGCCATTCATCAAAGTAACGTAGGCATAGATGCCCTGACCCTTGATCGCGTGCGGATAGCCGACAACCGCACTTTCGGCGACATTTTCGTGAGCAACAAGGGAGCTTTCGACCTCGGCGGTACCCATGCGGTGGCCCGAGACGTTGATCACGTCATCAACGCGGCCGGTTATCCAGTAGTAGCCGTCTTGGTCGCGGCGCGCGCCGTCACCCGTGAAGTAGGTGTTTTTGTAGTCGGCGAAGTAGGTTTTTTCGAAACGTGCGTGGTCGCCCCATATGGAGCGCATCTGGCCAGGCCAGCTGTCCTTGATGCTTAGAACGCCTTCGGCAACGATGGTGGTGACTTCCGCGCCGGACGTGGGCTCAAGGATCACCGGTTGGATACCGAAGAAGGGCAGGGTACAGGAGCCGGGTTTGGTCGGGGTCGCGCCCGGCAGTGGCGTCAAAAGGTGGCCGCCGGTTTCAGTTTGCCACCATGTGTCGACGATGGGAACATTCCCGCCGCCAACCACGTCATGGTACCAGCTCCAGGCCTCAGGGTTGATCGGCTCGCCGACGGTGCCGAGGACCTTGAGGTCTGACAGATCGTAATTCTCGACGAAGGAGGTTCCTTTGCCCATCAGCGCACGAATTGCGGTCGGGGCGGTGTAGAATTGGTTTACTTTATGCTTTTCGCACACGGCCCAGAAGCGGCCCGCGTCGGGGTAGGTGGGCACGCCTTCAAACATCAGAGTTGTCGCGCCGTTTGCGAGAGGGCCGTAGACGATGTAGCTGTGGCCCGTGACCCAGCCTACGTCTGCGGTACACCAAAAGACGTCACCGTCGTGGTAGTCGAACGTGTATTGGTGCGTCATCGCCGCATAGACGAGGTAGCCGCCTGTCGTGTGCACAACACCTTTTGGTTGGCCGGTGGAGCCTGAGGTGTAGAGGATGAACAGCGGGTCTTCGGCGTTCATTTCTTCCGGAGGGCAGTCGGCGGAGACGGTTTCTTCCATTTCATGAAGCCAGTAATCCAGCTCTCCGCGCCATGCGACCTGTTGGCCGGTGCGGCGGACAACGAGGCATTTCACCTCGTCGACGTCGTGGGTGAGGGCTTGGTTTACGTTGTCTTTGAGGTTCGTGATACGGCCGCCGCGAGGTGCGCCGTCAGAGGTGATGACGACTTTCGCTTTGCATCCGTTCACCCGCGCGCCAAGGGCGTCTGCCGAAAAGCCAGCGAAAACAATCGAATGGATCGCACCGATGCGGGCCGAGGCGAGCATGGCGTAGGCTGCTTCCGGGATCATCGGCATGTAGAGAACGACGCGGTCGCCCTTTCCGACGCCCATCGCTTTGAGAACGTTTGCGAATTTGCAGACGCGTTCGTGCAACTCGCGGTAGGTGATGTGGAGCGCTTCGTCGTCCGGACTGTCGGGTTCCCAGATGATTGCGGTTTGGTCACCGCGGGTTTCGACGTGTCGGTCGATGCAGTTGGCAGCGACGTTCAGGCTGCCGTCTTCAAACCAGCGGATGTCGATATTGCCGGGCGCGAAGGACGTGTTCTTAACCTTGGTGTAAGGCTTGATCCAGTCAATGCGTTTGCCCTCATCGCCCCAGAAACCTTCCGGGTCCTCAACAGAGCGTTTGTACATCGCGTCGTATTTGGCGCGGTCTGCATGTGCGTTCGATTTAAAGTCTTCGGTCGGCAGATACATGCCGTTTTGAGTTTCCAACATGGGCCCCTCCAGGTCTTAATATTGATGTTGGGCGCCGGGAATCCTGGCGCCAGTCGTCAGATGGCGAGATATTCCGCGCGTAGCTTTTCGTCGTCGAGCACTTTCTGGGCGCTGTCGTCGTAAACGACGCGACCGGTATCAAGAATGACGGCGCGGTCGGCGAGCTTCAAAGCTGCGACGGCGTTTTGTTCGACGATGATCGTTGTGATCCCTTGGTCGCGGATGATGTTCAGCGTCTTGGCGATTTCCTGAACGATGACGGGGGCGAGGCCCTCGTAGGGTTCGTCCAGAAGTAGGACTTTGATGTCGCGCGCCAAGGCTCGAGCGATCGCAAGCATTTGCTGTTCACCGCCCGACAGGGTGATGCCGTCCTGGCTCTTGCGCTCGCCGAGACGTGGGAACAGCGAATAGATGCGTTCAAGCGACCATCCGATGGGCGGGGCGATCTGGGCAAGTTTTAAATTTTCTTCGACCGTCAAGCCGGGGATGATGCGTCGGTCTTCGGGCACCAGAGCAATGCCATGCTGTGACGCCTCATAGCTTTTCATCTTGTGCAGCGGTTTGTGATCAAGCCAGATCTCGCCGAAGCGCAGTTCGGGGCTATCCATACGGGCGATACTGCGCAACGTGGTGGTTTTGCCAGCACCGTTGCGGCCCAGAAGAGCGAGGATTTCGCCTTCGTGAACGTTAAAGCTGACGTCCTGGACGATGTAGCTTTCGCCGTAGTAGGCCTCGATATTCCAAACACTGAGGTAGGCCGGTGCGGTAGCGGCGTTATTGGCGTTATTGTCGTAGGGTTTTTCGTCAAGCATGTCGGTGTCCCCTGTTCCTTAAGCGGCAACTTCGCCGAGGTACGCTTCTTGTACCTTGGGGTTGCCTTTGATGTTTTCGGGTGCGTCTTCGACCAGAGGTCTGCCTTGCGCAAGGACCGTTATCCGGTCTGCAAGGCTGAACACGACGTGCATGTCGTGTTCGATGATGCACATGGTGATGTCGCGCTGGTCGTTGATCTGTTTCAGCAGATCGATGGTGTTGTTGGTGTCAGCACGGGCCATGCCAGCGGTTGGTTCGTCGAGGAGCAGGAGCCGGGGTTCCTGCACAAGACACATCGCCATTTCAAGGCGGCGTTTGTCGCCGCGCGACATGGACGCCGAGTGCATATGGCGTTTGTCAGCCATGTTGACGTCTTCTAGAATGGCTTCGGCCTTTTCGAGAATATCCTTCTCCTGGGCGAAGCTTTCAAAGGCGTGCAAGCGGAAGGACCCGTCGCGCTTGGCGAAGCAAGGGATCATTATGTTTTCCAGAACCGTGAGGTCGCTGAAAATCTCGGGCGTCTGAAACACGCGGGAGATACCCATCTGGTTGATCTGGTGTGGCTTGCATCCCAGCACGGACTGGCCGTCGAACATAACCGATCCGGTATCGGGGATCAGTTTCCCTACGAGGCAGTTAAGCAGCGTGGATTTGCCCGCACCGTTTGGTCCGATGATGGCGTGAACCGTATTTTCCTTGACGGAAAGGTTCACGTCCCCAAGCGCCTGCAAGCCGCCGAAGCG
>NZ_JBVCWP010000123.1:0-11048 GCF_057460485.1 Boseongicola sp. | reverse complement strand
TGCACCGCATCAGTGCCATAGGTTTTGAAGATCCTCACGGCCCGCGCCGTGCCAACGCCATGTTGGTGCAGGAAGACCATGATCTCGCGGATGACCTTTTGATCGGCCCAGCCCGACGTGATTTTATCCGCGCGTTTGGGGCCTATACCTTCGACTTCGCGCAGGCGCTCGGGCGTTGCCTCGATGATATCGAACACATCCTTGCCGAACATCTTCACCAGTCGCTTGGCATAGACCGCTCCAATGCCGCGGATCATGCCGGAGCCAAGATATTTCTCGATCCCGTCGATTGATGACGGCGCTGAGGTGCGCAGAAACTGCGTTTTGAACTGTAGGCCATGGGTGCGGTCGTTAATCCACACGCCGGACGCAGTGACCCATTCCCCTGCCGAGATCATGGCGGCATGGCCTACGGTGGTAACAAGGTCGCGATGCCCACGCGCTTTAACCCGCAAGACGCAAAAGCCGGACTCCTGACTGTGGAACGTCACCCTCTCCACCAGGCCCGCAAGGACCTCTGTCTGGCTATCGCCTTTGGGCTTCATCCGCCGCGCTGCGCACGCCGCCAGTTCCACGGCATGTCAAACTGCCCAGACCAGATATTGCGGCGGCTTCGGCGCGCATCCTCCTCGGCGGGGATATAGTCTCGGGAATACCGACGATAGGCCACGGCCCAGCCTTGCTGAACCATCCATTCATTCAGGTCGCTGCCATCCTGCACGCACACAGCAATCGCGCGGCCGTAGCGATCCGTGTCACGGACGCGGCAGGAGACTTGTTGCCGCCCGATCCTATCAGATAATGCCAAGGCTGCTTGTTGGCCACAGCGCAATGACGTGCCGTCTGCGCGAATGCATATCTGACGGCTTTCGGGCGCATCGATGCCGTGCAAGCGGATCCGCTGCCCCCGAACCTCTAACGTGTCGCCGTCTATCACGCTGCTCACACCAGTAATTGTCTCTGCCATGGCCGGCATGGGTGCAAAAAGAAGGGCGGCAATGAGGGCCAAATTGCGCATCAGTGGTTAGATCCTGCGTTTAAAGCGGTATTTTTGATGGCATCTGGCACAATGATGTCCCGGGGCCGAGTCCGGCCCAGACCGGACATGGTCCTGCAAACCATCAACGTATGATTTACCGCATTTTTCACTACGCACGTACCTCCGTATAGGCGCAAAGTCATTCAAAATTCGACGTGTGCCCTCAAAATGGTGACCCGGGTTTGCGGGCGTCAGAAGCCACGCCCGTTCTGCTTCTTGATTTTTTTAACGCGGTGCTTTTGATAGCCGTCGATTTGACGGTATAGGGGGCATCGCCTGTTGAAGTTGAGATGGGTTATGGAGACGATAATCGGATCATGGGTGCCCTGTCCGTCGAGGTCGAGACGGCATGAGATGCCACCTTCTTCGCCCATATAGAAGACCTCTACCACTTGGCACTGTTCTGGCAGAGTAATTGGAGCCACTTGTCGCCGTATCATACCCTTTAGGCTTTGTGATAGCCTAGCTGTGAAAGGCAAATATGCATCCATTTCTGCGATGAGCTTTTGGGTCTTGTCAACGTCGTCGATCATGTTGGTCAACTGCTTTGATTTTTGGCTTGCGGCCACTTTAGACTCGACGTCCCAATTCTGCAAAATCCCCTCGCAACACTGCTGACACTTGCGGCATGATGACTATCAGATTTGCGCAATGAATGACCTCTTTCGCTTGTCTGAATATGTCACCTCACGACCGTAGCGAACTTCCGGTTCCCGCCCTTTGCGACGGATTCAGCGCTCTGCACAAATTCGTAGAAAGGCTCCAGAGCTGCCCTTCGCTGCGATAGGCACCAACGGCCGCTCCGCGGAGAGGCTGTGTGAAAACTATCGAGAGCTTTCACAAATGCGAAAAATTGCCAGATTTAGGCACGCTCTCGTCGAGCTGAACCAACAAAATTAGCAACTCCCGAAAACGAGCGGCGCGAAATCATGAAGAATTCCGAGTTTTCACACAGCCTCCGGACAAGACTGCCTTTGATGTACTAAGACTAGACCGGCCCGCTGCCGCATCTCGGTATAGGGCGTCCGCGATTGGCATAGGCTAGGAACATGACAATTTCGTCGGGACCCGGCGCATCAGGTATACAGAGCGTCATTGTGTCGAAGTGGTCAAAAGACCAAGTTTTGTCCTTATGGCCAAGAGGTAAATCGATAGAGGTTCCGGACGCACCGACTTTCACGTTGGACGGGACGACTGCTTCCCCGCCCTGAGCCGCAGCACGCATCGGCGCACCCAGTCTGGGATGAATAGTGGCCCCTCCATGTTCCATGTCGCCCGCGACACCAACGATCGCCGCCTTGCCATATGACACAGGAGACCCAATGAGCTGCTCGACGGCTTGTTCGGCGAGTTGCTGCCCCAGTTCGGCGCCGATTTCGAAGAGTACGGAAAGGTCGGCCTCGAAACGTCCTGCCAGCGGATTGCGAAAGACTGCGGCAGCCGCAACGCGTGATACCGGTTCGCATGGTTTGCCAAAGGCATCAGACGTGATCAACTCGCGAACAAAGATTGTTTTTCGTGCCAGGACCATTTCTGCCTCCATAAATCACTATTTACGAAGATGGCTGGTTTTGGCTTGTCGGTCGATAGCTTTCCCAACCGGCTGAAAGTGGACCGTAAGGGGGTGGCTTTGGGTAGAGTTTCCAAAGAATTTCAGGCGGTTGGGAAAGGCGTCTCAGTCTACAAGACCCAGCTGCCGTGCAATGGTTGCGCCATCGTAATAGTCGCGGCCTTCGACCACCAATCCGTCTTTTACCCTCATGACCGAGCAATAGCGGACTTCGGCCCGTTTGCCGGTCGGCGCAAAATCCCCAAGGCTTGAGCGCAGAGTACCAGTGTGGGTGCCCGTATTGCGAAACTCGACAGTGGCCCATTCACCGCAATGACTGACTATAACATTCTCGACCTTGCAAAGTCCGTCTGGGAAAGCCTCGCGCCAACGGAAGTAGTCTGCTTTGTATGCATCTTTTCCCGATAACTTTTCGCCGCGCGCTATATCCTCGAAGTCGCAGTCCGTGGCAATGACTTGTGCGCCGCGGTCTGGATCGCGCATATCCCAGGACTCATGAAACTGGCGGACGATCTTTTCAGTAGGATGCATAGTCTGGCTACCTTTCTAGCTGGCGCAGGGGTCCGGTCCCACGGTTTTCTTGATTGACCATGACCAACAAAACACGTCGCGGCAATTCTTGCGAAGTTCGGACTTTTCCTTGTTCCCGGTCGCCGGGCCTTCACCGACATGACAAAGAACGTCTATTTTGGGCTCTTTGCTGCCGTTCGCTGCGTATGCCTTCAATGTCTGCATAGGCCCCCTGAGCACGGCCAAGCGTCGCAAAAGGAGTAGACGCGCGTGTGGTAACACCCTTATGCGGGGCCCATGAACAGTTCTACCTCCTACGCTCCCTCCACGGACCGCATCCTAGCCGGTGTGGCTCTGATGCTAGGATTTTGCGTAACCGCCCCCTTACTGGATGTGGCGGCCAAGCTGGCATCGGGCAGCGTGCCGGTGGGACAGATCACGGCCGCACGCTTTATCGTTCAGTGCGTGCTGATGGCGCCGTTTGTCTGGATGATGGGTCTGTCGTTGCGGGTGGCGCGGGGGCAATGGCTGGCGCTGTTGTTTCGCGCGGTACTTTTGTTTGTCTCGACCTTTTGCTTTATCGCTGCGATCCGGGTCATGCCCCTTGCCGATGCCTTAGCGATTGTGTTTGTAGCCCCGTTCATCGTGCTGCTGGTGGGGAAGTTCTACTTGGACGAAGATGTCGGATCGCGCCGCGTAAGCGCAGCGATTGTGGGCTTTGTGGGTGTCTTGTTTGTGATCCAACCCAGTTTTGCAGCCTTTGGCGCAGTGGCGCTGTTTCCGCTGGGCACTGCGGTGGGGTTCGCGCTCTATATTCTTGTGACACGCGGGCTGTCGCGGCGAATGCATCCCGTCACCTTGCAATTCCACACAGGCCTTATCGCCAGCCTCCTGTGCCTGCCGGTAATGATATTGGCCCAAGGCACGGGGGCTGAGCTGCTTGATCCAGTTTGGCCCAAAGGCGTTGTGTGGCTCTGGCTGTTGGGCGTCGGGTTTTTCGCCTCGCTGAGCCATATGATGATGACCTATGCGCTGTCGCTGGCGCCTTCGGCCACACTGGCACCACTGCAGTATCTGGAACTGCCGGTGGCGACATTGCTGGGCTATCTGGTGTTCGGCGACTTCCCCAATGCGCTGACCCTCGCCGGAATCGCCATCATCATCGGCGCAGGACTGTATATGATCCACCGCGAAAGGGTGACCGCCCGTCAGCTGATCACTGAGTGCGCTGCTCCACCGATTTGAGGTGGAGCGATCTTTAATGCAATGTACCCACAGCCGACGGGCAACCCAGCCTGAGATGCCGCTGGTCCAGCGGGACGGATTCAGCGCATTGCGGAGGGTTGTAAGCGGGGATCTTGGGCGAAATGCGGTCGTTCGCGGCGCTTTGCTTGAAGGGCAGCTCTGCGGAGAGGCTGTGTGAAAACTATCGAGAGCTTTCACAAATGCCAAAAATTGCCAGATTCAGGCACGCTCTCGTCGAGCTGAACCATCAAATTAGCAACTCCCGAAAACCAGCGGCGCGAAATCATGAAGAATCCCGAGTTTTCACACAGCCTCCGGACGAAGCCGACCTTGGGTGTCGCTGCATTCATATCCCCTTTCGCGGTGTGCCGCATGACCACAAAACAGCGCGACTACGCGATTTGACATAGGTCATTTAACGCGGAGCTCCTTGGTATAGTTTCCAATCAACGAATTCTTTACGTCGGATACAAAGAACAAGCATCGCGAGTGGATATGCGTTTCAGCCTTCCTAGAGCATTGGGATATGCGGTCGGTGGGCTCTGGACAGGCTGGGGCGGACGGAAGCGGATTGAAGCCAAGCAACTCGGCAATATGCGGCGTCTCGTGGAAAAAGCGCGGCGCGAGTCGCCGTTGTATCACCGGCTCTACGCGGATCTGCCTCCATCAAGCGAGATTGAGCTGAGCGACTTGCCGGTGACCCGCAAACCCGAGCTCATGGCGGAGTTCGACGATTGGCTGACAATCCGTTCTCTTTCCCTCGACAAGGCCCGCGAACATCTACGGGACATCGGGAAAGTTGGGGTGCCGATCGACGATGTCGCCGTCTTTCAGACCTCCGGGACATCGGGCGAACCCGCGGTCATCGTCATATCTGAATCGTTCGTGGAATATGCCTATGGCATCATGCTGGCGCGCTTTGAACGATACCACCGCAAGCTCGTGCGAGACGTCCGCAAGCTCGGTGACAGGGTGACGATCACAGGCGGGCATGGCCACTTCGCCGGAAACGGGTTTAACAAACTGGTGCAAAGGTTGAATCCGCAGCTGGCGAAGGGGTTTGGGGTAACCTTCATTGAGGCCGACCAGCCTATTGGTCAACTCGTTGACAGACTAAATGCGATTGCGAAAATCGCCTGGATCGTGACCTACCCCAGCATGCTGGCCATCCTGGTCAGGGAAAAAGAGGCCGGGCGGCTGCGGATCGCGCCTGCGCTCTTTACCACGGGAGGCGAGACACTCACGGACGATCTTCGCGCGCGGGTTGGGCGGGCCTTCCCCTCGCTGAAATACGGTATTGCCGACCCCTATGGGTGCACCGAGTGTCTGGCGCTTTCGTTCGAATGCAGCCACGGGCGCAAGCATGTGAACGAAGACTGGGTCATCTTGGAGACGGTCGATGAGGCGATGCAGCCCGTTCCCGATGGCACTTTGTCGGCGACAGTGTTGCTGACAGTCCTCGCTAACGAGGTTCAGCCTTTCATCCGATACGATCTCGGCGACTGCGTACGTTTCGACGAGGAACCCTGCGCTTGCGGGTCGCCATTTCGCAGTTTTCAAGTGGAGGGACGCCAAGCGACGCTCGTTCGTGTCGGCGAGGTGACGCTGTCACCACTCGTTTTCGAACTCGAGCACGAGAGCGCCCGGCGCAGCCAGTTGGTCCAGACCAGTGACAAGGAATTCGAAGTGCGCATACAACTGATCGATGAGACGGCGGCGGGGCGAGTCTTTCAAGAGGTCATAGCTTCGGTAAAGCAGGTGTTTCGCGATAACGGCCTGGATGATGTGGCGGTGCGAGAAAGCGAAGCATCGCCCGAATTCACCGCCAGCGGCAAGTTCCATGAAGTATTGCCTTTGCGTCGTACCGGCTCAATCACGTGACATAACCCGGCATGCGCCGTTAGGTCCAAGAAAAGCAAAATGGGCTCGAAGCCACCGCGCACAGTGATTTGTTCGAAGGTCCGCAATGGGCCGAAAGTAACACATGCCGCGCCATGCACATTTCGACAAGAAGGGCGATGAGCGTCCGTTCGTGGCGCGATGTACCAAGGCCTGTCAGGCGAACAATGTTGACTTTTAGCCAACGTCCATCAACTCTATTAGGCGTGCCCAGCTTTGCGCAGGCCTTCGATCATGTGCGCGCAATCTTGCGTCCCGACATTCCATTTTCGAATTTCCGCTTCAGTGGTAATGCTGGGTTTCACCTTTCTCATCATCGCCAGTGACACGGCTGCTTCTTTCCGGTCAAGGTGCCCAAATGCTGCGGCGTTCAGGAGATGGGTCCAGTAAAATTCGGGCATACTGATGCGCTGAACATCGACCAAAACCTCGTCGTATCGCCGGTGATGCAAATGCAAAAGTGCGGAACTGAAATGATACCAGCCAGGATGCAACGGGTTCAGCTTTTTGGCTCGGTCAGATAGCTCAGTTCCCAAGTCAAATCTTCCCAAGAAAGACATATAATGGCCAACCTCAGCCAGTATTTCAGGATCGTTCGGGTTGAGGTCGAGCGCACGCTGTGCTTCGGCCTCAAACTTTCCGATGTCCTTCTGAAAAAAATGTACGATCGCTAACCAACAGCGCGCATATGCACTTTGCGGGTCGAGTTGGGTGGCCCTAAGGGCCATGGCCAGAGCCCGCTCAATCGGCTTTGGACGAGGATTGGCCTCAAAGCGGTGCTCGGCCAGATAGACATTGGCCAGTAGGGCATGAGCCTCTGCGTAGTTCGGATCAAGTGCGATCGCTTTTTCAAGAAGATCTCGCGCTTCTGCATGCATGTCCTCGTTCAAGGTGGCGGTATAGCGCCGTGCACGTAGCAAGCAGTCATAGGCATCCCATTCGGAGGGGCTTTTTTGCAAGGCATGTGTCAATGCGGTATCCTGCATCTTAACCCCAAGCGATGCGACAATCATGCGAGTTATCGCGTCCTGGACTGAGAAAACATCCTCGAGTCGCCGGTCATAACGATCTGCCCACAGGGAAACGCCCGAAGCCGCCTCAATCAACTGGACAGCGACACGCAGCCTGTCGCCTTCTCGACGCACGCTACCGTCAACGATATAGCCAGCTCCCAGTTTTGCTGCAATCTCGGGGAGCGCAACATCGCGCTTTTTGAAGTGAAAAGACGAGGCACTGGCGATTACTCTCAGTTCTCTGAAATGGGTTAGATTGGCGATAACGTCCTCGGTCAGTCCATCGCAAAAATAGTCATCCAGGCCCGCGCTTGCGATCTTGAACGGCAAAACGACCAGTGTTGGCATAACTGTTGCCGTATTTTTCTTGGCCACAGGTTGAGTCATTGATTTTGGTATTTTGATCACGGTTGGATCGGGTTCAGATGAACCGTCAAAAGCCTCACCACTTAGGCGGACGGTCGCGTCAAAGTCGCACTTTATTTCGGCGACAAATCTGAATCCACGTCGCTGTACCGTCCTGATTACGTTTTGCGTCTCACCGGAATCTCCAACAGCCCGTCTAAGCGCAAATATCCCGCTGCTTAGCGTGGTATCGGAAACGGCACGACCTTGCCACACGGCTGCAATTAGATCGTCGCGAGACGCGATCCGGTCGCGGTTATGGATCAAGTACAGCAACAAGTTGAAGACTTGGGGTTCCATGGCAACGGGTTTGTTATTCTTGCGCAGCTCGAACATCTCTGAATCAAGATGAAAGGAGCCGAACTGGTAGATCATTGAAACTCCATTTTCGCCGTGATCGAAAAACGATGAAATCTAAACGTAATCTCAATGCCTTCATCAAGCAATGATGTCGGGGCTCGGTTAGGAATTGGCACGATCCAAATTTGGAAAAAGGAGTATCTCTATGACCTGGTCGCTTAAAGGAACCTATTTTGAAAGCTGCAATTGCGAGGTCGCCTGTCCTTGTCTTTTCCTCAGCCCCCCAAGCCAAGACGAGTGCACCGCGCTGGTCGGTTGGCACATTGAAGACGGCGAAGACGAAGGCGTGTCGCTTTTGGGCCTCAATGTGGCTCTTGCCGTGCACTCTCCGGGCCACATGGCCACAACCCAGTGGAACGTCGCCCTCTATGTCGATGAACGCGCCGACGAGGCACAGAATGCCAGCTTGATGAAAATATTCGGCGGTCAAGGCGGCGGTCATCCGGCCCGACTAGCCACCCATATCGGGGCCATAGTCGGTGTGCGTTCAGTGCCGATTGAATTTACCGTGGATGCTGGCAAGCATGGGCTCAAAATCCCGAACATTGCGGATGTCGAGGTGGATCAGATTTCCGGCCAGGGCGGCGATCCAGTCACAATTTCTGGCCATCCTTTATGCATAGCACCGGGGTTTCCAGCGACAGTAGCCAAATCCAGCAAGATGGTTTTCAAGGACCATGACATGGACTGGAATCTGTCTGACAAAACCGCCGTGTTCTCTCCGTTTGCTTATCAGAGCGAACAATAATGGACCGCGCGGGTTCGATGCCCGGCACAACGGCGCATATGACGCCCGCGCGTCTGGCTCTGTTGTTGGGCGGCCCAATTGCCGTGGCCGTGGCGTCGTGGATTTATCTGGCACTCATGATCACCGACATGTCCGCGATTCCTGGCATGTCCGCGATGATGATGTCTCCTCAGATGTTCACGCCGATGCAATTTTTCGGCCTGTTCTTGATGTGGGCGGTCATGATGTCCGCGATGATGCTGCCCACGGCGGCCCCGATGATTGGGGCCTATGCGCGGATGCAGGGCGCTGACCGCGCGAGAGGCGCCGGTTGGCTGCCGGTTTTTGCTTTCTCCGGCGGGTATGTTCTGGCTTGGGCCGGCTTTAGTCTAGTCGCGGCGGGGCTACAGGCGGGGCTTACCAACTTGGCCGTGATGTCCCCAATGATGATGAAGGCCGCAACACCGCTGGGGGGTGGCATTCTTGTGATTGCAGGGCTGTATCAGTTTAGCCCGATCAAACACGCTTGCCTACGTCAGTGCCGCACACCGATCAGTTTCTTGATGACCCAATGGCGCGACGGCGAATGGGGTGCATTGACAATGGGCTGGCGGCACGGCCTGTTCTGTGTCGGTTGCTGTTGGGCGCTGATGGGGCTTCTCTTCGTCGTGGGCGTCATGAACACCGCATGGATCATCGCGATCACAGTCTACGTCCTCGTGGAAAAAATCGTTCCAAGCAGCGAGATCCTTGCAAAGTTTGTCGGTGTGACAATGGTTGGGTTAGGTCTTTTGATCAGTTTTTAAAATAGATCTGATTGCGACTCCATCGAGCGCCTTGTGCCAATCGAGCGGATACAAACCCTGCTGTCGCTGCAATCTCTGGCTCTGATCACGCCTCTCAAACTTCTGACAGTGTAGTATTCAGCAAAATGGGCGCCAAGCCGACCTTCGCTGCACTCTGCACCAATGACCGCTCCGCGGGACAAAGCAGCCAAACCCTGGAACGAGGCGAAAGGCTTTCTGACAAATGTCAGCCAGGCCAATTCGAAGGCTGCTTCATTCATGCGCCGCTAAAACAACCAGGCGTCACGAAACTTGCATCCTGCTCGTGGAATTGAGAGCCTTGTGGCCGCGACCATAATTCCACTTAGTCAATATTTGCATTTGAGGCTCTTATGAACTCCAGTCCGATGACATTTAAAAGAAAACTGGCCAATCAAGACTTACGATTGACGGCTCATGTTTGTACAATCCCTTCCGCAATAGTGACACAGGCAATTGCGTCCGCCGGGAGTGATGCGGTGATCATCGATATGGAACATGGAGCAATCGATTACTCCTCGGCGCATGCGATGATTGCGGCCACGGCCGGGACGTCTTGTGCTCCGTTGGTGCGTGTTACCGAAAATGATGCTGCACAAGTAAAGCGCACATTAGATTTGGGAGCCGAAGGAATTGTTTTCCCGATGATCCGTAGTGCAAGCGATGCTAAACGGGCAGTCGCCTCATTGCGATATCCTCCCAACGGTACAAGAGGGTTCGGACCATTTTTGGCGCACTCACGGTGGGACACCTCTTTGCTTGATTACCGCGAAGCAGTGGACGACCAGATTGTGTGCTGCCTTTTAGTCGAAACCCGCGATGCGATTGAGAATATCGAGGAAATTTGCGCGGTTCCGGGCATTGACGCTATTATTCCTGCACAGTTTGATCTTTCAACCGATCTCGGCATCTCTGGTCAGTTTGATCATCCAGATTTTCAGACGGCTATTGCGAAGGTCGAGAGAGCCGCGAAAGCTGCAAATATCCCTCTAGGAAATGTCGGACTCGCAAAGCCGCAAGCCGATGCGCTTTTTGCCAAAGGCTATCGAATTATTGCGGGGTTCGACATTCTTTGGCTCAAAGCAATCGCAGCTGAAACTCAGTCATGGACCAAATAGAAGTTGGCTGCCTGTCATATCTGCACGTTGGACACGACCATCCAATATAGACACCGCCCAGTCCCCGCGGCTTCCTCCCTGAGAGATTTTTCAACGCGGGTCACAGTCGAGCCAAGCCGAAAGACCGCACACTGGCCCGCATCAGAAAATCTTCATCTTAGCTACCGTTCGCTGCGCAGAGTGCGGAGGTCTGCTAAGTTGGACAAAGTCGTCGTTCGACGAAAACCAGTTTTGGCGCAACCAAATTGGTTTAATCAAGCAATTTCGGATATACTTCCATTCAGAGACGGATTGCATAGCGGGCGGGAGGTTTCCAATGTCGACTAACTCTTCCAGTT
>NZ_JBVCWP010000122.1:0-11102 GCF_057460485.1 Boseongicola sp. | reverse complement strand
CTGGGAGAAAACAATCGCCAGCGCAGAAGCTTGGATCCTAATCGCCCACATTCGACGCGTCACACGACATCTCGCAAGAACATGAAATCAAACGAATATTGTTAAATCAGACTCTTAGCCAGAACTTGAATTTTTACCGCGCTGGGTCGCACGCGAACAAACAAAACGCCACGAGATCGGTCCTTCGGTTCGCGCGACGGCCGGCAAGGGGTTCGTGGGATGGCTGTTGCGACGCTCATCACCGTGGGATTTGCTCAGCCGTCATTGACGAAAATCAATCCTGCGTAGGTTCGGTCGGGCTAGAATTCAAAGAGCTCTGAAAAAAATGCAGCTATTGGGACGTTTCCCTTTCCATCGGCGAAACGCTCAGTTTGGAATAACAAAGAAACGAGATGATGATAGCCTCACCCTCAAACAATCACTCACCGTCTGATGGCGAAAGCGTAGATCGAATGGATAAGACGCCGGTTGCCTCGGATGTCGTGGTTTGCGTCGATGAGCCAGAATCTGCGGCAGGATTGCTTCCACATGCCCAAATCCTCGCTAAAGCGCTCGGAGGGATAGTTTCGCTTCTTCATGTAATGGAGGCGCGCGGTAAGGATGCTGCACCGATAGATCCGATCGATTGGGGCATTCAAAAGCGTGCCGTGAGAAATCGCCTTCTGGCTATTGCAAAGCAGTTCAACACTCCAGATCAGAGTATCGACATTCACGTGCTTGAGGGCAGCTGCATCGAGCAGGTCAGGAGTTTTTGGGTCGATCGGCCCAACGATGCTGCTGTCGTGTTGGGAGAAACGCAATCCCTGCCTGGGCATACTGGCGGCTTCATCGATGTGGTTCTGGCGTCAAGCGAGGTGTCGATCTTGTTGGTGCCAACCGACGCGCCATTAATGAAGACTCGGCGATATACAAAAATCCTCGTTCCAATCGACGGCTCCGGAAGATCCGCGAGCGCCTTGCCAACGGCGCTGCGTCTGGCAAAGGCGACACAGGCGACATTGGTCCTATGCCACGTGACGCCGCCACCCGGGCTGACGAAAATTGGTGCCGTCGATAGCGAAGCGATCGAACTGGGCGACCGTGTCACGGCACGAAACAAGCGGGTCGGACAGGCCTTTCTGAAACGCCTCATGGAAAGTGTATCGAATTGCGGCGTGCCGATCTCGACACGCATCGTTGTCGGGGGCGATGTCCGGAGAGCTTTGATCAAAATGATGCACGATGAGGGGGCAGACTTCCTCGTCATGGCATCCCATGGGCAAAGTGGACACGCTGACGTGCCCTTGGGCAATGTCGCCAACCACATTCTGACGCAGTCCAAGATCCCGGTCTTGATGGTGCGACAAAGGCTGAAATCCGCCGAGAATCATGCCTTTAGTGGCACAACATCCGAAGGTATCAGGCAGCCCTCCGATCTTAGGAAATGACAAGCCTTGTGGAGACGGCAGGGCGCCCAGTGGACGAAGATGCCGCCGGACGGCTTGCGGAGCTGCATCAAGTCGGCGAGGGCGAGCCTTGCGAACTGGTGTGCTATCGGTCCTTGTCCGCGTTTCCTGATTGGCTGAACTGCCTACGTGCCTATTGCCAGAAGCCGCCACCAGATCAACTCAGGGCGGCAGATTGGCTTCTGGACAATGATTATCAGGTCGCGCGTGCAATCCGCCTCGTCCAAAAAGACCTCCCGGCAGATTTCTATCGAAAACTTCCCGGCTTGACCGCGCCGAAGGGTGAAAACATCCCACGGATCTTTGCGTTGGCAAAGGCACTGATCCCTGCATTTCGACCTCAGATCTCGCTGAACGATCTGATCGAATTCGTCACGGCCTATCAATCCTCCGCGCCACTTACGAATGCCGAATTGTGGGCGCTGCCGTCCATGCTTCGACTGGCCAGCCTAGAAGACCTTGTCAGTGCATTCCATCAGTTGAGCGCAGATCTCTCGCCACCTTTCGAACCGCTCGAAGCAGCTGGCGATGATACGGTGGCCGAAGCCACCGATCGTATTGAGCTGGCAATATCGAACCTCATTGCGGCGCAGTCGATCAAATGGGCGGATTTCGTTGACCAGGTCAGCCCGATCGAGGCGATCCTTTCCGATGACCCGGCGGCTGCATATGCTGGGATGACCTTCGAGACGCGCAACCGGTATCGAAGGACGGTCGAACGGATGGCGCTTCGGTCGCGCATGTCAGAAGTCGAAATCGCACGAAACGTGGTCGAGCTTTCGAGCAAACAGGATGCCAATCCAGTCGAGGCGCATGTGGGCTACTGGCTGATTGCTGGAGGGCTTCGGAAACTGGAGGCCGTGACAGGCTACCGTCACACGCCGGCGGAGTTGATTCAACGCCCCTTTATCGGGCGAACAGGAGCCTTTTATGCCACAGGCCTGATCTTGTGCTTTCTCGCCGCGCTTGTGCTGCCCCTTGCTTATTTAGGGAAGCATGATCCTGGATTTTGGCAGTGGGTGGCCGGTGTATCGATGACCGCACTACCGGCGTCCATTATCAGTGTTGCAGTTGTTCACTGGTGCATCACAAAGTTGGCGACGCCGATCTCTTTGCCTGAGTTGGACTATAGTGACGGGATCCCAACCCATTGTGCAACTGCCGTAGCGGTCCCCGTGATCGTAAAGGAAGCTGAAGAGGTTTCCAGAGTACTCGAAAAACTAGAAATCCGCTGGTTCGCGAACCCCGACCCAAGCCTGCACTACGTGATACTCTCTGATTTCGCAGATGCCGATCAGGAAGTTCTGCCCGGTGACGCACCTATTGAGGCGGCTTTACATGCAGGGGTTGACCGGCTGAACCGGCGGCATGGCGTGATGGCCAAAGGTCCGTTCTTCCTTCTCCATCGGCCGCGCCGGTTCAATCCCAGTGAAGGCTGTTGGATGGGTTGGGAGCGCAAGCGCGGTAAGCTTGAGGAATTCAACAGCTTTATTGTGGATGGGATCTCTGACGGATTTTCTGTCACTGTCGGGGATGTCCAGCGCCTTGTTGGCCTGCGATATGCAATTGTTCTGGATGCGGATACCGAGCTGCCTCCCACTGCTGCAGAGCGTCTGGTCGGACTCATAGCCCACCCCCTGAACCGCGCGAGATTCGACGAGAACACGGGGCGCGTCGTGGCTGGGTACACGATCCTCCAGCCAAGGATTGAAATCTTGCCACAACTGGGTGGCGGGACTCATTTTTCCTATCTCTATGGCGGCGATACGGCGATCGATATCTACTCGCGGGCAGTTTCGGACGTCTATCAAGATCTCTTTGAAACCGGCATCTTTGTGGGAAAGGGCATTTATGATGTAGCCGCCATGCAGCGGGTGATGCAGGGTCGGGTTCCCGCAAACAGCATCCTCAGTCATGATCTCTTTGAGGGACTTCACGGGCGCGCAGGTTTGGCAAGCAATGTCGTGATCTACGAGGATGTCCCTACCAGCTATCCGGAGCATGCGATGCGCATACATCGCTGGATGCGCGGTGACTGGCAGCTTGTGCAGTGGCTTGGCCGACGCGTCCCATCGGGGGACGGAACCCGCGTTCCAAATCCGCTCGGTCTGCTTGATCGCTGGAAGATCGCTGACAACCTAAGGCGAAGCCTGCTCCCCCCTGCGCTGCTGGCATTCCTAATCGGCGGATGGGCGATCTTGCCCGGCAGCGCACTTGTGTGGACGCTTTTGGCGCTGGCAGCGCCCGGCGCGTACCTGATCGGAGAGGTCATAGGCGTTGCGAGTGGTGGGGTACATCGCGGCTTCATTAGAAAGACTGGGCATCGGTTTCGCGCGCAGGGAGGAAGATGGTTTCTATCGCTTGCTTTTGTCATTAGCGATACCTTGGTCGCCATCGACGCAATTGCATCGACGCTTTATCGTCTATTTTTCAGCAAACGCCACCTTCTGGAATGGACTTCTGCCGCCCATGCAGTGGCCTCACTTTCCCACAGAAACATCCGGTGGACGACATGGCATCGAATGTGGCCATCCACGGCGCTTGCTGTCGTCATCGCGGGCGACTTGGCCCTATATGACTTTGCCTCGCTATTGCCTGCGACGCCCATCCTGGCGCTTTGGCTGATCGCGCCGGAGATTGCGATCTGGACAGCAAAGCCGCGCAGGTTTCGGGGAGAAACGCCCTCTGAAGCCGACCGTCGTTATCTGGCTCAACTTGCACGTCGAACCTGGCATTTCTTCGAGACATTCGTTGGTCCTGAAGACAACTGGCTGCCACCGGACAACTACCAGGAAGTGCCCGAGCGCAAGGTCGCGCACCGGACCTCGCCCACGAATATCGGTCTCTTATTGGTCTCTACCCTTTCGGCACGCGAACTCGGATTTATCGCAACAAGCGAACTCGTTATGCGCGCGCAGAATACCCTGGAGACACTCGACAGGCTAAAATCCCATCGCGGCCATATACTGAATTGGTACGATACGCGAAGCTTGATGCCTCTCAATCCGCAATATGTCTCAACCGTTGACAGCGGCAATCTGGCGATGTCGCTGATCGCGCTCAAACAAGGGTGTCTTGAACTCGCTGACCTCCCTGCATTCGATAGTCGCAACTTTGACGGTTTGATAATATCGTTGGAGCTATTAGATCAGGCCGTTCGACACCTGCCAAACCATGATACCCAAGCCTTTGCAGACGCAAAGGCCGCGTTTTTACGACAGGTCGAGACATCGCGGACAAATCCGTCTGACTGGCCCGTCCTGATCAGCGGACTGACATCAACGCATTGGCAGCTGTTGGAAGAGATCATTCAGGACTCGATCAAGATATCCGTCGATGTTCTTCCTAAAAGCCTGCACGATGTGAACGTCTGGATGGAGCGGGTCCGCCATCATCTTCACACTCTTGAGCGGGACCTGGCGTACCACCTGCCCTGGCTCGGCCCGCTCAACGCAGCGGCGGCAAACGATGCTGCTTTCGCCGAGCAGGTTGGGCGCATCCTGTCGCCTCTCGCAACTTCTGATGGGCGGCAAACGAACGGGACTGAGCTCTTGGCGGAGATCGACAACAGATTGGCCCAGGGCGGATCATCTGCCGCATGGCTTGCCGATCTTCGCGATGCCATCGAGCGTGGAGAGGCTGCCCATGCGCAATTGCGAACCGATCTGAAAAGCGTGGCCGATCACGCGGACAGGCTCGCCTATGGGATGGACTTCAGCTTTCTCTATAATCCCAAGGTTAGGCTCTTCCAGATTGGCTACAATCTAAGCGCCGGACAGATGGACACTAGCCACTACGACCTTCTGGCGACCGAGGCCCGCCTGGCCAGCCTGTTTGCCATCGCCAAGGGTGACGCGCCGATGGAGCATTGGTTTTCGTTCAGCCGCCCGATCACGCAATTCAGCGGAAAGCCGTCGATCCTGTCCTGGAACGGGTCGATGTTCGAGTACCTCATGCCACCCCTTTTTCTGCCCAGCCATCGCGACACACTGCTTGGAGAAAGCGAGCTGACTGCCGTCGAGGTCCAGCGCACCTATGCGGCCGAGCGTGGTATCCCGTGGGGTATTTCGGAATCGGCTTTCGGAGTCACCGATGGTGCGGACAATTATCAATATCGCGCCTTTGGCGTGCCGGGGCTCGGGATCCGTCGCGGTTTGACAGAAGATTTGGTGGTGGCGCCCTATGCGACGGCACTGGCGCTTTGCTCCTGGCCCGGCTCCGCCACTCAAAACTTGCGGGAACTCGAAAGCCTGGGTGCGCTGACCTGCTATGGTTTTATCGAAGCGCTCGATTTTACGCCCAGTCGTGTGTCCGAGACCCGGCCTTTCGTGGCCGTCAGGGCTTTCATGGCGCATCATCAGGGCATGACGATGGCGGCGATCACCAATGTGCTGAGCGACGATTGCCTGGTGCGTTGGACGTTGCGCGAGAAACCGATCTCTGCAGTCGATCTCTTGCTGCAGGAACGCGTGCCGTGGGACGCGCCGCTCGAAGCGGGCCGTGCCGACGAGACATGGGAGACAGAACCGGCGGCGTCTGGTCCGCCTGCGTTGGCACCTTGGATTCCGTCGCCGGAAGCAGCCGTGCCGCAGATGCATTTTCTGGGGAACGGTCAGATGTCTGTCGGGATATCCAGCGCAGGTTGTGGTGGGCTGAGTTGGCGTAAGATCGCGCTGACCCGTTGGCGGCCCGACCCCACAAGCGACAGCTATGGGACATGGCTCTATGCGCAAGATTTCGAAAGCAAAAGGCTTTGGTCGGTTGGCCGTTTGCCTGCGGGGGCACGCTGTCACGAGACGAAAACGGTCTTCCACCAGCACATGGTCGAGATGCTGCAGCGGTACGAGGACATTGCGATCCGCATGGAAGTCGTGATCGCCCCGTTCGACGACGTGGAGATCCGCCGCGTAACGGTCATTAACGAAAGCAATACCGAACGGACAGTTGATCTGACAAGCTATGCAGAGATCGTGCTTGCCCCCCCTCAGGAAGACGAACGGCATCCGGCCTTCAGCAAGCTCTTCGTCGGTAGCGATTACGTTGTCGGAGAGGACGCGTTGATATTCGAGCGCCGGCCGCGTCGACCGGAAACCGTCCCGCCCGTTCTTTTGCACAAATTGGTTGCCGACGATCCGGACATCTCTGTGGTCGGTCACGAGACGGACCGCGCGCGGTTCATCGGCACGACCGGCAGCTTGGCATCGCCGATGGGCCTGCGAGAAGAGCTGAGCGGGACGATCGGGTGGACGCTGGATCCGATCATGGCGCTGCAAGCGCGGGTTAGCCTTGCGCCGATGGAAACCAAGCAATTCGCCTTTCTGACAATAACCGGCACCTCTCGGGGGCAGGTGCTGGCCACCGCCCGGCGATTCCCGCAGTCGTCTCTCGATCGGGCCTTTCGGGATGCAATGCTAGAAGTGAGACGCACCGTTCACCGTCTAAAGATCGAACCGCCTCATCTTCCCGAGCTTCAAGTTCTGTCGTCATTTCTTGCTCAGCCCGGCCACACGCTTCGCTCAGTCGTTCGCCAGACCGGCGAAGGCTGGCAGGGACAGGCAGGCCTTTGGCGGTTTGGCATTTCCGGAGATCTGCCGATCCTGCTTGTGAAGCTCGATAGTGCGGACGAACCTGACCTGCTGGACATTCTCATTCGCGCCCAACGGCTTTGGCACAGTGTCGGATTGGAGACTGACCTCGTGGTCCTGCGAAGCGCTGTATCGAGCTATGAAGAGCCTTTGCGAGAGTATGTGCTGTCGGTGCTTCGAGACAGCCACTCCGAGGGGTTTCTGGGTCGACGCGGCGGCATTCATCTGCTGGCCTCGGACCAGATCGACATTGCCACCCAAAGAGGTCTTGAGGCCGCGGCGCATATCGTCCTGACGGGGGATCATGAGAGTCTGGCCGATATCGTCGATGGCGCGCTCGACGCGCGCGCGCCGCTCCCGCGGTTCGAACCTTCGGCGCATGCGGCCTTTACCAGTGCGCCTCAGGCGGCCCGGCCAGAGGGCCTGCTTTTCGACAATGGTCTTGGCGGTTTCAACGAGGTGACCCGCGAATACGTGATGCATCTCGCCCCCGGCCAGCACACGCCTTCTCCTTGGTGTAATGTGCTTGCCAATGATCACTTCGGCACAATTGTCAGCGAAGCAGGCCTTGGATTCACCTGGGCCCTGAACAGCGGTGAGCATCGCCTGACGCCCTGGTCCAATGATCCGGTCCTCAACGAACCTGGAGAAGTTCTTTACTTGCGGGACGAAGCGCTGGCGGAGGTCTGGACGACGACGCCCGCACCGATGGGCCAAGACGCCGAGTGTCAGGTCAGTCACGGGATGGGCTATTCGCGGTTTCACCAGACCAGCAGAGACTTGGAGCAGGAGATGCTGGTCTTCGTGCCGGTGGACGCACCGGTCAAGCTGGTCCGCTTGAGGCTCACGAACCTCTCCCCGACTGCGCGGCGCCTGACAGCGACATACTATGCCGAATGGCTGATCGGCGCGACTGCAAGCGTGGCCAAGCCCCACGTCACCAGTCTCTACGACCCGAGACAGAAAGCGATACTTGCGCAAAACCACTGGAACCCTGAGTTCGGGCGCCGCGTGGCGTTCCTCTCCGCCTCGGCAGAACCGCACAGCGTAAGCGGAGACCGGCGCGACTTTCTGGGACAGGACGGAGATGTCTCGTCACCCGATGCGCTGCATCGATGGGATTTGGGTGACCGCTTCACACCGGGTGGCGATGCCTGTGGCGCCTATCAGGTACACCTTGTGTTGGAACCAGGGGCTAGTGAGGACGTAGTGTTCATCTTGGGAGAGGGTGGCGATCAGGCCGAGGCGGAGAGCCTGATCGCGCGTTGGCGCAACCCGTCTGAGATTACCGGAGCACTCCGGGATCTGCGTGCATTCTGGGATACAAAGCTTGGCGCACTTCAGGTCAAGACACCGGATCTTGCCCTGAACCTGATGGTCAATCAGTGGCTGCCCTATCAGAACCTTTCCAGCCGGATGATGGCGCGTGCCGGGTTCTACCAGGCCGGCGGAGCGTTCGGTTTTCGCGATCAGTTACAAGATATGCTTGGTGTCCTTCATAGTGACCCAAAACGAGTGCGCTCACACATATTGCGTGCTGCCCGGCACCAGTTCGAAGAGGGTGACGTGCTGCACTGGTGGCACCCACCGGGCGGCCAGGGTGTTAGAACCCGCTGTTCGGACGACTACCTATGGCTACCCTATGTCGTCGCGCGGTATGTTGAGGCGACGGATGGTGCCAATATCCTGTCGGAAGATGTTCCATTTCTTGCCGCGCCCGAGCTGCGACCGGACGAAGGCGACCGATATGAGCGGTTCGACTTGGGCGAGACCGCATCCCTTCTGGAGCACTGCGCCCGCGCAATTGATCGGGGCCTGCGAACGGGCGCTCATGGTCTACCGCTGATCGGCAGCGGCGACTGGAACGACGGCATGGATCGCATTGGCGCAGGTGGAAAGGGAGAAAGCGTGTGGCTTGCCTGGTTTCAGATTGCCACGATCCGTGCCTTTGCGCCGCTGGCCGAGGCTGCAGGCGAGACAGATCGAGTTGAACGCTGGAAAGGCCACATTCAGAAACTTCGAACGGCCCTCGACGAACATGCTTGGGATGGCGCGTGGTATATAAGGGCTTTAGACGACGACGGCGTCTCCTGGGGGTCTCACACGAATGACGAGTGCCAAATTGACCTCATCGCACAGTGCTGGAGCGTTCTTTGCGGCGACCCACCCGACGAAAGGTCACGGCAGGCATTGAAATCAGCTTGCGAACGGCTGCTGGACAGCGACCAAAGATTGATACGGCTGCTGACACCCCCTTTCCAGAACAGCAATCGGGACCCTGGGTATATCCAGGCCTATCCGGCCGGTATCCGCGAGAATGGCGGGCAATATACCCATGCGGCTGCGTGGCTCGGGGTCGCGATGGCTGAAATCGGGGACGGCGACCGCGCTTGGCAAGTCTTTGATATCATCAACCCGATCCGCCGGAGCGAAACCCAAGAGGCGGCCGAACACTATCGACGAGAACCATATGTTCTCACAGGTGATGTTTCAGGCAAGGATGAATGGACAGGGGTTGGCGGATGGTCATGGTATACCGGTGCTGCCGGCTGGACATGGCAGTTGGCCACGCGCGGCATTCTGGGCGTTCGCCTGAAGACAAAAGGCGTACATCTGGACCCCAGTCTGCCGAAAAAATGGGGCGGTGCCGAAGTTGCCTTGGATGGTGACCGGGGCCGCATGACCATCACCATCGAAGACCCAGAACACGTTGGTACCGGCGTTGTTGCAGTAACGGTGGATGGCGCTCCTTTCGGGTCGCAGCTTGTCCCATTCCCAGATGCCGGACAGAGCCGGCACGTTGTGGTTCTGCTGGGAACGGCCGGAACCGCCGACGCCGAAGCATCCGGTAGCCAAGGTTAGGCGCGCGCGCTCAGTTCCCCTCCAGGACCCTTTACGGTGCTGCGCAGTATCTCCTCAACACCTCGGCGCATATCGGATTTTGGTTCGCAACAAAGAGCGTCGCCTCAAACATTCCAACCTTGGATCCGCAATCGAACCTGTGACCTGAAATACTGAAACCGGCAAGTCCAAGGCGGTCTATCCCACGGGCGATGCCATCCGTAAGTTGGATCTCTCCGCCTGCTCCAGGCGCCTGCGCCTCAAGGTCCGAAAATATCGAAGGATCAAGGATGTATCGCCCAATCACAGCCAAGCATGACCGCGCCTTGGCTGGTACCGGTTTTTCGACCACGCCATCGGCATGGAAAAACTGGCCTTCCTGCGATGTCACGGACAGAATACCGTAGCGCTCGGTCAACTCCCTCGGGACCTCCATGGCCGCGACGAGATGCTTGGCTGAACAGGTCGCGTAGGCCTCGATCATCTCGCTCAGGCAGCCTGGCTCGCCCAGAATTAGGTCATCTGGCAAGACGACGGCAACCGGACCTGGAAGAACTTGGGTCTTGGCACAGAGAACCGCATGGCCCAAGCCAAGCGGCTCATTCTGCATGACGAAAATTACTTCAGTAGAGGATTCGTTGAGAGCGGATTCTTCCAACTCGTGCGCAAGCCGCGCCTTTCCGCGTGCCTTTAGCGCCTCCCGCAGTTCTGCGTCGTCCCTCACATAATGTTCAATGGCGGACTTTGTGGGATGGGTCACAAAAACCATCCTTTCAACACCCGCGGCGCGGGCTTCATCGATTGCAAACTGGATCAGCGGTTTATCAATAACCGGAAGCAACTCCTTCGGCGTGCCCTTGGTGGCTGGGAGGAATCTGGTGCCAAGACCAGCAACCGGAAATATTGCCGTGCGAACCATTTTGGTTTTCATTCACTATCCTTACTTCCTATTGCCAAGCCTCAGGTCGTTGCATGCTCCGGATGGTGACGTCGCGCGCTGGCTCAGGAGTGCTGTCAGACCAATGCAAACTCAATGTCCCGGTTGCCCACCTAGGTATTGACGCCTATTTTCAAAGCCTCGTGGTTCACAAGTTGGCCCATGGCCGCGCAGTCGAACGCCTGTGCGTCCGTCAATCGTTTGGATCACATCTAGCATTGGGAAATCACCGTCGTTTCGGGCTGCCAATAGCGATAGGTCAGGCACCTTGACGGACATGAACTCGACCATCGG
>NZ_JBVCWP010000121.1:0-11247 GCF_057460485.1 Boseongicola sp. | reverse complement strand
GATGCAGCAGCCCATCTGATCCCTCAGGCGCGTCATCAATACATTCCTCTCATCAACCATCGCCTGGCACGCCGCCGCCGCCCGCGCCAATGTCTTGGCGCTCACGGCCTTTCCGCGCGGGAGACGATCCAGAACAACCTCTCACTCGGCCAAAGGCACGCCAACGCTCTGGGCAATCCGCGTGATCGCGATACGGCATAACTCGCGCCGGTCATAGCGGCGATGGCTGGCGGACGTGCGCAAGCTTTCGATCAGCCATGTATTGGTCAGATCGGAATCCAACGCGCCCTGCCAACGGCCTTCGCGGTTCCACTCCGTACCGCCATAGCGCAGTACAAAGATATCAGGAAGGCTCATGGCGCCTCAAATAAAGTGAATAGGGATGATAAGAGATTTTAACTCCACGCATCTTCGATGTGAACAAGGCGCTTGACCGCCGAGCCAAGCCCCAGCGCGCGTTTTCATATTTTTTTATCGATCACGCCGCACGTGACCTCATCGGCGATTTTTGGCCGACACATCGCACGTTTAGGCGTTAAAACCATAGATTTTATCGCATAATCGAGATCTGCAAATCGTGACGCCACGATACATCTTTCAGTCGGGGCACCGATACAATAAACGGCGCGACATTGGTTCCGGGGTGGGGCCATGCGCGGATTTGCGCGTAATGAACATGACGTCGAAGCTCTCGGCGCTCAGTACTGATGAGGAACAACCAATGAAAAAGATTTTTGCAGGCCTGGCACTGGCCGCCATGATGACCACGTCCGTTCTGGCCGGCGGACTTGATGCACCCGTTGAAGACGAAGCCGTAATGGCGCCAGAAGTGATCGTCGAAGAATCGTCCGCGTCTTCTGGCTCGGCTGCCGATATGGTCCTGCCGCTTGTCATCATGGCACTGATGGCTGCAAACCTCTTGGACGGCTAATCCCGCCACAGCATTCGCTTGAGCGTTTGAAAACAAAAAAAGGGCGCGCAAATCCGGCGCGCCCCGTTTTTTTCATCCAAGACCCTAACGGTCAGTGCGCGACAGCACCAGACCCGCTACCACGCCCTTCAAGCGCTCGTTGAGCCGCCGCCGCCTCTTCTGCAGCCTCGTCCCATTCGATCGCCTCAGGCTGACGCACAAGCGCAAGCTTAAGCACTTCGCTGACATGCTTCACCGGAATGATCTTCATCCCGTTTTTCACGTTGTCAGGGATCTCTGACAGGTCTTTCTCGTTCTCTTGTGGGATTATCACCGTCTTGATGCCCCCCCGCAAGGCCGCAAGCAGCTTTTCCTTCAAGCCGCCGATTGGCATCGCGTTGCCGCGCAAGGAAACCTCACCGGTCATCGCGATATCCCTCCTCACCGGTATCTGCGTAAGAACCGAAACAATGGACGTCACCATTGCAAGACCTGCCGACGGGCCATCCTTTGGCGTTGCACCATCCGGCACGTGGACGTGGATATCCATCTTATCGAACTTCGGCGGCTTCACCCCGATTTGCGGTGCAATGGACCGGACATAACTTGAGGCCGCATCAATCGACTCCTTCATCACGTCGCCAAGCTTACCGGTAGTCTTCATCCGACCCTTTCCCGGAAGACGTAAAGCTTCGATCTGAAGCAAATCACCCCCGACGCTGGTCCAGGCAAGCCCCGTCACAACACCGATCTGATCTTCTGCTTCAGCCAAACCGTAGCGATACTTTTGCACCCCAAGGAATTCTTCAAGGTTCTCAGGCGTGATAACGACCTTGCTTTCGACTTTCCGGACGATCCTTGTCACCGCTTTACGGCAAAGCTTTGCGATCTCTCGCTCAAGATTCCGCACCCCCGCCTCGCGGGTATACGTCCGGATCATCTCGTTAAGTGCCGCATCGCTCAGCTCGAACTCAGATGGCCTCAGCCCGTGGTTCTTCACCTGCTTGTCCAGCAAATGCTGCTTGGCAATTTCGCGCTTTTCGTCCTCGGTGTACCCCGCAAGCGTGATGATCTCCATCCGGTCCAAAAGCGGGCCCGGCATGTTGTAGGTGTTCGCCGTCGTCAAAAACATCACGTTTGAAAGGTCATATTCAACCTCAAGATAGTGATCGACAAACGTGCCGTTCTGCTCGGGATCAAGCACTTCAAGCATCGCCGACGCCGGATCACCCCGGAAATCCTGCCCCATCTTGTCGATTTCATCGAGCAAAATAAGCGGGTTCGTCGTCTTCGCCTTTTTCAGCGCCTGAATGATCTTACCGGGCATTGAACCGATATAGGTCCGCCGATGGCCGCGGATTTCGCTTTCATCGCGCACGCCACCAAGCGAGATGCGAATAAATTCGCGCCCCGTGGCTCTGGCCACCGATTTGCCAAGCGATGTCTTGCCCACACCCGGAGGTCCGACGAGGCACATAATCGGCCCCTTCATTTTCTTGGAACGCTGCTGCACCGCAAGATATTCCACGATCCGCTCTTTGACTTTCTCAAGCCCATAGTGATCGGCGTCCAAAATACCCTCGGCGCGATCAAGATCCTTCTTAACGCGGCTTTTCACACCCCACGGGATCGCCAGCATCCAGTCCAGATAGTTGCGCACAACAGTCGCTTCCGCCGACATCGGAGACATCGACTTCAGCTTTTTCAACTCGGCATCAGCCTTCTCGCGCGCTTCTTTCGAAAACTTAGTATTGGCGATTTTCTCTTCAAGTTCAGCGACCTCGTTGGCCCCCTCTTCGCCGTCCCCCAACTCCTTTTGAATGGCTTTCATCTGCTCATTCAGATAATATTCGCGTTGGGTGCGCTCCATCTGGGACTTCACACGAGTCTTGATCTTCTTTTCGACCTGCAGCACCGACATCTCGCCCTGCATCAGACCGTAGACGACCTCAAGCCGTTCGGCGACGACAAGCGTCTCCAATAGCTTTTGCTTTTGCTCAACTTCTACACCAAGATGCCCCGAGACGAGGTCTGCAAGCTTTGCCGCCTCACGGCTCTCGCTGACCTGAGCCAACGCTTCTTCGGGAATGTTCTTTTTCACCTTCGCGTAGCGCTCGAACTCTTCGGCCACGGTGCGCACCAGCGCTTCAACCGTGTCTTCGTCGCCCATTTCCTCGCTCAAAGGCTCGGCAAAAGCTTCGAAGTAAACGTCGTTCTCGACAAAATCTTTGATCTGCACGCGCGCGCGACCTTCGACCAGCACCTTTACGGTACCGTCGGGCAGCTTCAGAAGCTGAAGTACGTTTGCTAAGACGCCGACACGGAAAATCCCGTCAACTGAGGGATCATCGATCGACGGATCAATCTGGCTCGACAGCAAGATTTGCTTGTCGTCCTGCATTACCTCCTCCAGCGCACGCACCGATTTCTCGCGCCCGACAAAGAGCGGGACGATCATATGCGGAAACACGACGATGTCGCGCAGTGGCAGAACCGGGAAGGAATCTTCAAAAGAGACGGTCATTGGATGTCCTTATACTTGGCAAGAGGTCCCGGTCCCAACATGCGGCAACCCTCGAACCTCTCCGATCATAGACACTATATGTGGGGGTCAGAGCGTGGCTTCAACCACTGTTTCGCGCTTTGGCAATTTTGAGGCCTTCAAAGACAAGGCGCAAGCCGTCCAATCGGGGAAAACGTGCGACACCAATCGTTAACAAAGTATCAACAGCCCGCGCCAAGATGGCCAACGATCCGGCAAATATCCGCCGTCTGTGTCGAATTAGGAGAATATAAATGGATCGGCCGCATTTTCACCTTAGTGTCAACGTAATCAAAAACTTGCTTAGGCGTGCGAAAACAGGCAAAGACGGGATCTGAAAATGTGGGCAGGGTTACGAAATGCAGTTTATCTGGAACGAAGACGTCTCTATTTTGTGACGTTGATGGCGTTCGCAGCCGGCATTTTGTTCTATGCACGCCTTAATTTTCAAATCCTCGGACTTCCCGCCCCTTTCTTTATCGGTCTGTTCTATGCCTTTGTGATCGGCACGGCTGGCCTCATGGTCTGCATCTTCGCGCCATCGTTCCGCTTCATGCTGGAAGCGATCGCAATTTCCCGGCTCGCAGTGGCGTTCCTCGCATTCTTTGCCCCCGCCATTGGCGATACAATCATCGCCTCGCCAATTCTTAATGCCTGCATC
The DNA here is from genome assembly GCF_057460485.1 of Boseongicola sp. NCBI lineage: Bacteria > Pseudomonadati > Pseudomonadota > Alphaproteobacteria > Rhodobacterales > Paracoccaceae > Boseongicola > Boseongicola sp. The sequence continues at coordinate 7,134 of NZ_JBVCWP010000121.1, read as the reverse complement.
GTCGTCGGGTTCGGAGTTGGCATTAGCCGACTTATCCACGGTCGCATTACAAGTCCTGCACGATTTGGCCTGCGCGCGCGTCTGTGCAGATACGCCAGCGAAGGTCGCACCAATGTACGTGTCACTGGTAATGCCTGGCAGCGTTCGTATGTCGGCTGGATGGATGACGCAGTCGCCGTCGCGGCCTGACGTCTCTTCGACTAAGGCCGCCATCGATGTCCCCCTTATCTCCGCCGCCTTGAACGCCGCATCGACGGCTAAACCGTCGCTATGGGCGTAGGCTTTTTCCTCATCGAAATTCGTGCGAGTGCCGACAACCTTTGGCGCCCACCGGTATGGGATTTGAAGACTTACTGGCGTCGGCTGGCTCAGGCTCAACGCTGATGGCCATCCAGTTTTTCCTGCTTGGTGACCTCCTCCCAGATATCCTTGCGATGTTGCCTATTAGCCTTGTGGCCTTCGCATTCCCGTTTGTTGTCGCCGTCATCTCGACCTTGATCGTCCCGTTCCGGTATCAGGCATATCTTGACGGGATGGACGCAATTGCCGCCTAGCTTGCCCTCTTTGAAGGCAGCGGAGTCGCCGCGTTTGCTCGCGAAACATTCGGATCAATCGGCGCCGCCAATTGCCTGCTGGGTTTTCTTCATGTCGATGTCTTAGCTGGTCTTGAGCCGCCTGCCATTTGAGTTTCGCCTATAGGGGCGCGCAACGCGCACGCTGCCTTTAGACATCAACACCCTCCTAGCCGGTCTCGCCCCACTGACATACTGGGATTTTTGAGCGCGAAACTTCGCAGAAGACTTCTCCGACCACCTTACCGTGCGCTTAAACGGGTCGCAGGAACGCTCGATCTATGGTTGGCTCAATGGCCGTGCGATCTGGCGCGCCTAAAAGAAAATAGGCAATTCTCAACCGGCCTAGAACGGCTCGACATCCCCGCACGCACGTTGCGCGTGGAAGTGCCGCTCCCAGCCGTCAAAATCACCGGCCGCAATCGCGCCCCGCATCCCCGCCATAATCTCCTGAAAATAATGAAGATTATGCCAGGTCAGAAGCATTCCGGAAATCATCTCACCCGCCCGGAAAACATGATGCAGATAGGCGCGCGAATACTTTGAACAAGCCGGACATGCGCAATCCTCGTCCAAAGGACGCGGATCATCTGCGTGACGCGCGTTTTTGATGTTAACAACGCCGCGTCGCGTAAATACTTGCCCCGTGCGCCCGGACCGCGATGGTAAAACGCAGTCCATCATATCAATCCCGCGCTTCACCGCCCCGACGATATCATCCGGCTTGCCGACGCCCATAAGATAGCGCGGCTTGTCGACAGGCAATTGCCCCGGCGCAAAGTCCAGCACGCTGAACATCGCCTCTTGCCCCTCGCCCACGGCCAACCCGCCGACCGCATAACCATCAAACCCAACGCCAGTCAGCGCCTCCGCACTTTCGCTCCGTAAATCCTCTTCCAGCCCACCCTGCTGGATGCCAAAAAGCGCATGCCCCGGACGATCCCCAAAGGCATCCCGCGACCGCGCCGCCCACCGCATCGAAAGCCGCATGCTTTCTTCAATTCGCGCGCGATCCGCAGGCAACGCAGGGCATTCGTCGAAGCACATCACAATGTCCGAGCCCAATTGCCGCTGAATTTCCATCGACCGCTCCGGCGTCAACTCGTGCTTGGACCCGTCTATATGACTTTTGAACGTCACGCCTTTTTCGGTCAGCTTTCGCAAATCGGCGAGGCTCATCACCTGAAACCCTCCGGAATCGGTCAGGATCGGCCGGTCCCAATTCATAAACGCGTGCAATCCCCCAAGCCGCTCAATCCGCTCGGCGCCGGGGCGCAACATCAAATGATAGGTGTTGCCCAACAAGATATCCGCGCCCGTCGCGCGCACGCTCTCGGGCATCATAGCCTTCACGGTCGCAGCCGTTCCGACGGGCATGAAGGCCGGCGTGCGAATGTCGCCCCGTGGCGTCGAGATCACGCCCGTGCGCGCCGCCCCGTCTTTCGCCAACAAGGTAAATAAGTGTTTTGTGGTCATGACCCAACCGTTTTCGAGATTTACTGCCCATATCAGGCCGGTCGCCGTGAAGTCCACTATCGTGCATTGGCCGTTGACTGCGACGCGCGTTGATCATCAATGTGTCGCCATCCGAACGGTCCGCAACGGCTCGTTTCTGAAAGGTTTCCCGTGCCCCATATCGTCCCCAGAATCGTTCTTGCCGCCAGCTTTCTGATCGCCTGCGACCGCGAAATCTCGCCACAAGTGCCGCCCGGCGTCCCCGAAGACTTCGTGCGTGCTGCCGATATTCTGGTCGCCGCGCAATGCGAAATGGATGCCGCCGTCGCCGCTTCGCCTCAGGAATTTTCCATCACCAAGGCGGAACTAACCCTCACTTTGACCGTGCAACGCGTCGAGGCGACCGGGGGCGGCGTGACCCTCGGCATTCCCATCGCAGGAACAAACCTAACCCTGGCCCGAGACCGTACGCCGCGTGGCGCGACCTTCCGCGAGATGGATTTCCGTATCACCCATGACATCGGCTCGGCCCCGGACTGCCCGACCAAAGACGCTCCCACAACCGACGCGGGTATCCGGTATATCGAAGGCGGGCTTGGCTTATCGGAATGGATTGGTGAAAGCGCGGACCTTGCTCGCAAATCCGGCGAAACCCCGACCGCGGTGAACTACGCAATGATCTTCGAAGTCGCGTTAAACTCGTCTCTCGCGCCCGTTTTCGACCAGCCCATCGACGAAGTTTCAAGCTCCCTCGCAAGCCGCGACTCTGACAACCGCGAAGTGCGCCACCGCCTTGTCGCCACAGCGCTGCCGTCCGGACCCGGTCGAAAAGCCGCGAGTGACGCAAAACTCCGCAAGGCCGCCGAAGACTTTTTGTCGCGCACCAACAGTTAAGGCCCGAGACGACGCCACTGCGACTTTACGCATCAATTCCTATACCCTATATAAAGACTCAACAAATAAATGCGGAACACTCGATGAACAGCAGCGCACCCCTTGAAGGGGCTCCCCTGATAAAGCCATCCAGCACTGACCACCCGCTTCACGAAGCGGCTGTAGACGCATGTCGGTCGGTGTTTGATCCCGAGATTCCGGTGAATATTTTTGACCTCGGGCTTATCTACACCATCGAAATCTCCGATGAAGGTGCTGTAACTGTCATTATGACCCTGACCGCACCGGGCTGTCCCGTTGCCGGCGAAATGCCTGGATGGGTGGCTGACGCTATCGAACCGCTGCCCGGCGTAAAATCTGTCGACGTCGAGCTTGTCTGGGATCCCCCCTGGGGTATGGATATGATGTCGGATGAGGCCCGCCTCGAACTCGGCTTCATGTAGGCCAAATGCCGTCCGAGAAAGAAAAGATGATCGCAGGCGATCTTTACCGCCCCGGCGATCCCGAACTTGTGGCCGAGCGCCGACGTGCGCAAGACGTCATGCGCGCTTACAACCAGACAATCGTGGGCGATCCAACACGCGTGGGCCTGCTAAGCGACCTTTTGGGAAGCGGCGCTGAAACTGCATCCATCCGCCCGGCGCTTCAGGTCGACTACGGCTATAACATATACCTCGGCGCGGCCGTGTTTATGAACTACGGCTGCGTTCTTCTTGATGTCTGTCCGATCCGCATCGGCGACAACACTGAGATCGGCCCGCACACACAAATTCTCTCCGCCGACCACCCCCGCGACGCCGAAACCCGCAACAGCAGACTTGAGTTTGGCCAGCCCATCACAATCGGTCGCAATGTCTGGATTGGCGGCGGCGCGATCATCTTGCCCGGCGTTACAATCGGCGACAACGCGATCGTCGGGGCGGGTGCAGTGGTGACCCGAAATGTCGCGCCGGGCGCAACGGTTGCAGGAAATCCGGCCCGCCCGCTTGTTTCACGCCATGCAAACCCATAAATTGTAGTTGAAGGAGTACGATCCATGTTCTCGATTCCCGGCAAGCAAGCCGTCCAGATGACCCCGGCCGCGATCGCTCAGATCGCGAAGCTAATGACACGCGAAGGCCATGCTGGCTTGCGCATCGGCGTCAAAAAGGGCGGCTGTGCAGGCATGGAATACACCATGGACTATGCAGGCGCGGTCGATCCGATGGATGAAGTTGTCGAACAGGAAGGTGCGCGCGTAATGATCGCCCCGATGGCGCAAATGTTCCTCTTTGGCACAGAGATTGACTACGAAACCTCGCTTTTGGAAAGCGGCTTCAAATTCCGCAATCCGAACGTTGAAGATGCCTGTGGCTGCGGCGAATCTATCAAATTCAAAGACGTCGAGGAACTTGTCGCAGACCGCGAGACGACCGCCAAGGCTTGACCTTCCCGCACCGTCCGCCATTGTCCGCCAAAACCTGAATTCGGAGAACAAGATATGGCGCGCAAACTGGCCGCAGGAAACTGGAAGATGAACGGCGCAGCGGCAAGCTTGGCCGAAATCGATGCTCTTGCAAAAGCGCATCCAGACCCAACTTGTGACGTGCTGATCTGCCCCCCCGCCACGCTTTTGTCGCGCCTGTCTGACCGCGCATCCGGCACGGCTATCCAATCTGGTGGCCAGGACTGTCACGCGGCCGTCTCCGGCGCGCATACCGGCGATATATCGGCCCAAATGATCGCTGACGCGGGCGGCAGCCATGTAATCGTCGGCCACTCAGAACGGCGCGCTGATCACGGTGAAACCGACGCCGATATCGTCGCCAAAGCGCAGGCGGTATGGGGCGCGGACCTTGTTGCGGTGATCTGTGTCGGCGAAACACTAGCCGAACGCGAAGCAGGTCAGACCATTAATATCGTCGCGGCGCAACTTGCCGGGTCGATCCCGGATGGCGCAACTGGCGACACCACTGTCATTGCCTACGAACCAGTCTGGGCTATCGGCACCGGAAAAGTCCCGACGCTTGAGGAAATCGCCGAAGTGCACGCCGACATTCGCGCCCGTCTGACGGCGCGGTTCGGCCCTGCAGGCGCCGACATGTTGATCCTCTATGGCGGCTCGGTCAAACCATCAAACGCCGACGAGATCTTCGGCGTTCCGGACGTTGACGGCGCGCTTGTTGGCGGGGCGTCTCTTAAGGCCGAGGACTTCGGCGGCATTATCGCAGCCCTTGAACGCGCCTGAGGGATGGGGGCTCTGCCCCCCGCGGTATTTTTAGAATGATGATGCGTTAGGGTTCCTCAACCCATTCCGCCGACTGCATCTCGCGCAGGCGGCTGGCGGTACGCGCGAATTCAAAGCTACCTTCGCCTTCGATATAGAGGTTCTCCGGCAGATCAGCGGCCGTCGCGATCAGCCGTATGCGCGCCTCGTAAAGCGCGTCAATAAGCGTCACGAACCGGCGCGCCTGATTATAATTCTCGCTGGAAAGTCGCGGAATATCTTCAAGGATCAGAACCCGCACCGCATCCGCCAGCGCCAGATAGTCGGCAGGCCCGAGGGGCTGGCCACAAAGCTCGTAAAACTGCGCCCGCGCGACACCGTTGGCATATGCCGGAATCGTCACCTCGCGCCCTTTAACCTTCAAGACCAGCGGATGTGACGCGTCACCCGCGAAATCGCTCCAAAGCAAGGCGATCTCTGCCCGCGCCGAAGCATCGGCAGGATGAAAGTACGTCTTCGCCCCCTCCAATCGATCCTGACGCCAATCGCGCGGAGACGACAGCTCCCAGACCTTCATTTTTTCCTTAATCAGGCCGATGAACGGAAGAAAAAGGGTGCGATTTAGCCCGTCTTTGTAGAGATCGTCCGGTCGGCGGTTCGACGTTGTCACAATCGTCACGCCGGCCTCGAACATCCGCTCGAAAAGTCGACCCACAATCATCGCATCGGCGATATCCGTGATCTGCATTTCATCAAGGCACAACAACCTGATCCCGGCAGCCATTTCGTCGGCCACGGGCCGTATCGCATCCTCTACCCCGGTTTGGCGTGCCTTATGAAGAGCGCTTTGCACTTCCTGCATGAACGCATGAAAATGCACACGACGGCTTTTTTCGACGCCTGCGGCCTCAAAGAACAAATCCATCAACATCGACTTGCCACGCCCAACGCCGCCCCAAAGGTACAGCCCCCGCACGGGTTCGGCTTTTTTCGCAAACATCCAACCCAGACTGCCACCCTTTTGCGGCGCGGACTTGAGCCCAAACGTAATGCCATCAAGTTCGCCCAAAACGGCTTCTTGCGCCGGATCAGAGCTTAGATGTTCCGCTCGGATCCGCGCGCGATATGCTGTCGTTATGGGGCCATGTTGTGCCATTCCCAAGGTGAAGCACGACGCGCGATGAATGAAAAGGGCGTCAGTCGCCCTTCGTCACATCATGCCCGTAAAGCCAGTCAAACCGCCGAAGCGGCTGCGCCGGAGCCAACAGCCCCGCAAGCCGCAAAACCGAATGGGCAGCGAACCGCACAGGCGGGAACTTCAGATGATAGTTGCGGGCATTGGTCGTCGCCGCCGCAACCACGCGCAAGACACGTTCACGCCGCTGGTCCTGATAGCGGGGCAAGCCCTCGGCCAAGGGTGACGACGACACGGCATCACTTAAAGCCCAGGCATCTTCCAAAGCCATATTTGCCCCCTGCGCCAGAAATGGCAACGTCGGATGCGCGGCGTCTCCCAGCAAAACCTGCTGGCGATCCCACCACCGATCCGCGACCCTGTGCCGAAACAACCCCCAAAGGAAGCAATCGTCTACCGCATCAAGCCAGCCACGCACACGTGGAGAGAAAGCCGCAAATGCCCCGCGCAAATTGCCAGGGTGATCGCTGTGGCTCCAGCCCTCTTCTGCCCAGGCAGACCGCTCCTCAACGGCCACAATGTTTCGCATGCCACCTGGCAAAGGATAACTCACTACGTGACGGCCCGGCCCCAAATGAACTTCGGCCACGGACGGTCCATCGCCCGGAATGATAGCGCGCCATGCCACTTGCTTGGTGAAAAACGGCTTAGACGCCTCGTCCACCCGCGCGCGTACTTTTGAATGCAAACCATCCGCCCCGATCAAAAGGTCATCGCCCGGCAGGGCCGCGCCCTCGGGGGGCGGTTCAATTTCACGACCCGTTTCAACCGTGGCCCCCGCGCCCTCGGCAGCCGCCTTCAAAACCTCGATC
>NZ_JBVCWP010000120.1:0-11372 GCF_057460485.1 Boseongicola sp. | reverse complement strand
TCTTACGAAGTTCCTTGGCCTTGGTCATTTGGCATTCCCTTGTTTCCTCAGCGAAGGACCATTTGTCTTCCACGCGAGGCACTCATTAGAGCCAAATGTAGCACGGGTTCGTTTTGGGCTCAAAGCATGCGTCATTGGACCGCCTCACTTCTGAGGTCGAGCTCCCGAAAGGATCACAGGATAGCAGTGAACAAGGGAGGTGGATGATGGAGTAGACTGTTGGACTATGTGCACCCAAAAAGCCTCTGACGCGAGCTTCGGGTTGGATAAGCTTCGTTCCTGTATCGACATCCTCTGTGGAGCGACAGGTGAGAGCTGAGTTTACGCGTTCAACCACACAGGAGTTTGACCTGCGTCATGTATTTCCACGGTGTAATCAAAACGGAGACTTTCGCTTGATGATATGCAAGAAATCGATGTCCTAGATCCATTTAACTTTCGGGAGATGAACAGTGGCTCATCTGAAATGCACAATGATTGCCCTAGTCGCTGCGCTGGCGGCCGCGCCACTTGACGCACAAGACGCCGCAGACGCGATCGCCCCGGAGTCGGTTACAGAACTGACTAAATTTTTCCCAGACCTCTCTGCTGCGGCCCGAACCTCGCTAGCTATAAAGAGTGCAGGCGAACCTGTTGTGGCAAACGACTGGATGATTGCGGCCGCAAATCCTTTGGCCGTAGATGCGGGTGCTGCAGTGCTACGCGACGGCGGTACAGCCGCCGACGCCATGGTAGCGGTGCAAGCCGTTCTGGGATTGGTTGAGCCGCAGTCATCTGGCCTGGGCGGCGGTGCTTTTCTCGTGTGGTTTGATGCCCAAAGCGGTGAATTGACGACCCTGGACGGGCGCGAAACCGCGCCGATGGCCGTCACTCCTACAGTTTTTCAGGATGAAAATGGCGCGCCACTAAAGTTCTTTGATGCTGTTGTTGGTGGGCTCTCTGTCGGCACGCCCGGCACACCTCGCTTGATGGAAGAGGCACATCGCCGTTGGGGGCGCGCAAACTGGGGCGCTCTGTTTGATGCAGCCATCATGCACGCAGAAAAAGGCTTCGTCGTATCCGAGCGCATGGCGTCTTTGATTGCCAACGATGCCGAACGCCTCGGCAAGTTTGGCCCAACTTCTGAATATTTTGTTCCCAATGGCATTCCACTGGCGGCGGGTACCACGATCACAAACGAAGACTATGCTGATGTGTTAAGGCAGATGGCGCTGAAAGGTGCGAATGTCATTTATCACGGCCCGATTGCCGAGGACATTGTGCGCACTGTGCGCAATGCCAAGGGGAATCCCGGGCTGCTCTCGTTGGAGGATCTGGCCACTTACGACGTCGTCGAGCGCCGTGCCGTTTGCGTTCAATATCGACAATCCGAAGTATGCGGCATGGGGCCGCCGTCATCTGGAGCGCTGACGGTCGGGCAAATTCTTGGCATTGTCGGACAGTTCGATTTGGCTGGGCTTGGCGCAGAAAGTCCCGAGAGCTGGCGGATCATAGGCGACGCCTCGCGTCTCGCCTTCGCAGATCGTGGTCGCTACATGGCGGACAGCGATTTTGTACCGATGCCGACGAAAGGATTGGTTGACCCGTCCTATCTGGAAATCCGCGCGGGTTTGATTGCAGAAACTGATGTGGCTCTGGACACGATTGCTCCCGGTGAGCCGGCATGGGATCACGCGATGCTTTGGGCAGATGACCAGTCAATAGAGCTCCCCTCCACCAGCCATATCTCCATCGTAGACAGGTATGGAAATGCCCTTTCGATGACCACAACGATTGAGAACGGTTTTGGTAGTAGGCTGTTTGTGCATGGATTTCTGTTGAACAATGAGTTGACTGACTTCAGTTTCCGCACCCATGTGAATGGCACTCCAATTGCCAATCGGATCGAGCCAGGCAAGCGGCCGCGTTCTTCAATGGCACCAACGATCGTGATGCAAGACGGATTGCCTATCCTTGTAATAGGCAGCCCTGGCGGCAGCCGCATCATTGGCTATGTCGCGCAAGGCATCATCGCCCACTTGGATTGGGGCATGGACATGCAGCGGGCTGTTTCGATGCCGCATCTCGTAAATCGCTTTGGTACATATGACTTGGAAGCGGGTACGGGGGCTGAAAACCTCGCTGAACCGCTGACTGACCTTGGGTTTGAAGTAAAATCCAGAGGCCTTAACTCGGGACTGCATGCGATAGCGATAGGCGACCAATTACAAGGTGGTGCGGACCCCCGCCGAGAGGGAATAGCGCTTGGCGAATAGAACGATCAGCGCCAGTGCACGATCGGTCTTCTGTTTCTTGTGCGAGCACGGAAATGTTCTGACTACGAAGTGTGTATCAAATCAGGTGGCAAGTGCCCGGTCTTCATCGGACATTGCATCGGGCAGATCATCGAAGCTGGAATAGTTGAGCCGGTAGAGTTGCGCATAGAGGCCTCCGAGCTCGATCAGAGTATCGTGGTTACCTTGCTCTACCAGCCGCCCCTGTTGCAGAACGATGATGCGGTCGGCATTCCGGATCGTGGCGAGGCGATGCGCGATGACCAACCCGGTACGCCCTTCCAGCAGTCTCTGCAGCGCTTTCTGAATCTGCATTTCGGTGTAGCTATCGATATTGGCGGTAGCCTCGTCCAGCACCAGAATTTTAGCATCTGCAACCAGCGCGCGAGCAAAGCTAAGCAGCTGGCGTTGTCCAAGGCTCAGGTTGCTTCCGCGCTCTGCCAGCTTGGTGTCATACCCCTGTGGTAGTGCCTCGATGAATTCATGCGCGCCAACGGCTATTGCGGCTTCAACCACCGCATCGTCATCGGCCCAGTCGGAGGCATAACGAATGTTTTCCCGTATTGTCCCGGTGAATAGGTAGGGCTCTTGCAGCACCATTGCGATATGGCGTCCAAGGCTCTTCTGTGTGACGTCTCGCACGTCACGCCCGCCAACCAAAACCGCGCCGTCCTGCACGTCGTAAAACCGGTGTATCAGCGCCATTGAGCTTGATTTCCCAGAGCCGGTCGGGCCGACTAGCGCCACCGTTTCACCAGAGTTCACGCGAAAACTAACGTCTTTGAGCACGGGGTGCTCCGGATTGTAGCCGAAGCTCACATTGCGGAATTCGACCGAACCATCATCGCAATCCCCGAGCGGCGTCGCATCGGGGGCGTCTTCGACATCGACATCGACGTCCAGAACTTCTGTTAGACGATGGCCAGAAGCCATCGCGCGCTGCATTACCGAATATTGCATTGTCAGCGAGCGGATTGGGTCGAAGAACCGCTGGATATAGAACAGGAACGCCACCATGACGCCGACCTCGATACGCCCTGACACCACCATCATGCCACCGGCCAAGGCCACCACAGCCATAGCGCTGCCTGTCAGAGTGTCCACAATCGGGATCATGATCTGCGCCAGTTTCGAGGCGCGCAGTTGGGCATTGTAAGTATTGTCAACGAGCTGCCCATAAAGTTCGGCATTCAGGGTGCCGCGGTTCATGGCTTGAACGGCACGCACGCCGTGAATAGCCTCGGCCAGAGCGCCATTGGTGATGGAGTTCGCCTCATGGGCAGCCATGAACGCGGCACGGGCCCGGCTTAGCCACAAGATGCGAACCCCGAATAGTATCGGAATGACGATCAGGACCATCAACCCCAGTTGCCAGTCGAGCCAAAGCATAACCACTACGATCCCAAAAAGGAGCAGCAGGTCCCCTATAGCGAGCACCGAGGTTTCAAGGAATTCCTGCATCGAGTTCACATCGCCTTGCAAACGCGACATCAGCCGGCCGACCTCGGTTTTGTCCATGAATGAGAGCGACACGCGCTGCAAATGGCTGAACATTGCGCGCCGAATATCGAACAGAACGTCCTCGGCCATTCGGCCGGTCACGATCTCCTGCACACGGGAAGCAACAAAATTAATGGCGACGACGATAGCAAAGACTGCCAGGACGCCCAGCAGCACGGTGGGGGGCGTATCCGGCGCCATTCCATTATCGATTGCATAGCGGATTAAAAGCGGGATTGTCAGCTGCGAGCCTGTGAATGTTACCACGGCGGCAACGGAAATCGCCACATGGCGTTTGTAGGGGCGGACAAACTGCCAGATCCGCTGAGCGACCTTGCCGTCGAACACCCGCCCAAAGATCTCCTCTTCGATGCGCTCCGATCCGACAACTGCGCGCATACGTGGGCGTTCATCCTCGTGCGGGTCACGCGGCTCATCGGCTCTTGTCTTGCTCATGGTACATCGACCTTCTCGGCCAGCATCTCGGCATTTGGACGCATCTGCAGTGCGTGCAAGTCGCTGTAGCGTCCTCCCAGCTTCAACAATTCCTCGTGGCTGCCTTGTTCAACGATCCGCCCGCGTTCCAGAAACAGGATCCTATCAGCGTGCATCAGGCTTGCCAGCCGATGGGCCACGATCAGCGTCACACGATCTTTGGCATATTCTTTTAGTGCCCTTCGAATGCGGTTTTCTGTGCCGGCATCAATGGCGGCCGTGGAATCGTCGAAGATTAAGACCGCAGGCTTCATCATAAGCGTGCGCGCTATAGATAGTCGCTGGCGCTGGCCGCCGGACAGCGACACACCGCGCTCGCCGACGATCGTGCCGTACTTGCCGGGCAAACCAAGGATATAATCATGCAGTTGCGCGGACTCCGCGACGCCGCGGATTTGGCGCGTCTCAGTGAAGGGATCGGCATAGGCGATGTTGTTTTCGATTGAGGTTGTGAACAAGAAGTTGTCTTGCTGGACAACAGCCACAGCCTGACGAACTGACGCCAGGGTTGCATCGCGAATGTCCTGGCCGTCGATGCTGATGGAGCCTTGTGTGGGATCGTAAAAACGCGGGATCAGGTGCATCAAAGTCGTTTTCCCGGAGCCTGGCGGGCCGACAATGCCGACAGTCTCGCCCCTGTGTGCCTCGAAGCTGATGCCTGACACTGCCTTTCGGTCCGCGTTCCCCGCGTATGCAAAGCTAACATTTTCAAGCTTCAGCGTTCCGTCGGTTATCTTCAGATCTTGCGCGTCCGGTGCGTTGTCGATTTCGGTTTCGTGGTCAATGAGAGCGAATAGACGCGCTCCACAGGTCGAGGCGCGAGCGTATCCATTAACCATCATGCCCAGCTGCCGGACTGGCATCTGGAGGATGGTCATAAAGGTCAGGAAAGTGGCCAGAGTGCCCAGCGTGATTTCCCCTGACGCTACCTGCCGTCCGCCAAAATACAGGACCAACCCCATGGCGGCAAAGAATGCCAGCGTCATCGCAGAGGTGTTCTTGACGCGAGTTTCGATCCTTTGATGGCTAAGTTCCAGCGCCGATTTTGAGGCGACCTCGAACTTTGCCATTTCGTACTCTGAGGAGGCAAAGGCGCGAACCACGCGAATACCGGCAAGGTTTTCCTCCATTACCTGACTGAGAACGCCCAGCCTTTCTTGTAGGGTAAGCCAGGTCCGGCGGAGAGCCAGTCGCATAACCGTGCTGCGCCATCCCGCGAAGGGCACGAATGATAGTGCGAGCAGGCCAAGACTTAGATTGGTCGACAGCAACAGCGTCGCTCCAAGCCCGATCAACAGGCCCAGAAGCACGGTGCGCACCAGTGCGGTGGAAAAAAACATCCGCACACCTTCCAGGTCCAGCATTCCAACCGTGATCAGATCTCCCGAATGGGTCCGGTCGTGGAACGAAAAGGGCAGGCTCTGGATTTTTCCGTAAACAGCATTGCGAATATCGCGCGCCATCGAATGCCCGACGGATTCTGCGGTGTAGTTTTGGATAAGTGTGAAAAACCCGCGTCCAACGCTTGCCAGAAACAATAGCACTGCAATCTGGTAAAGCGTTTCGGGTTCGGCCCCTGCCGCGGCCACGGCTTGGGTCTGATCCACCGCGCGCCCCAGGAGAACTGGGATCGATAATTGCATAAGTACCGCGGCCACAGTTGCCGCCAGCGCTAGCCCGGCGCGCACGGGATAGCGAAACGACATCCGCGTGATGCGGGCGATGGCACCAAGCCCTGCGTGTGGGTCAACAGTGGCTGTTCGGCGAAATATCCGGTCGGAACTAACGTCACGGCCAGATTGGGAGTTTTTTGTCATTCAATTGTTGCTGCGGACTGAGCGTCGCGGCCTCCATATGGCTCGAACTAATAGTCTAATGTCTGAGAGACTGGCAATGTTTGATCGTGAAATGAAGTCGGCGCGGCTCGGGGCGTTGACACAAAAAGCCATCTTGAGCCGGCATGGTGGCTCTTTGACCGCCGTGAATGGCGTTATCATGCCTCCTCGACGACCGATCTGACGGCGGGGAATAAGCGTTGAATGGCCAAAGTATCCTCCGTACGCCGCCAGTTCACGCCCCCGTCCACAATTATTCCACTCACGAACCACTCAAGCGTTGGTGTATTCTGACTAAACTGGCGCAACGTCCTAAGCTGGCTGTCATCTGATAGTTGAGAGAAAAAATTCAATTACCTTATGTGTCTGGGCCGACCACGCTGTTATGCAAGACACCAATTTCAACGATCTCGCTTTCGACTACGTCTCCGGGCAGGCAGTAGCGCGTTGCGGGGGTCAAGCCTGGCGCGGGAGACCAGTTGCCGCCTAACTCTTTGTCGGTCGACCAGGCCGTGCCTGCGGGCGTTCCCGTCAGAATGACCATGCCAGGCTTGAGTGTGAAGTTAACCGAGAAGAAATGGATCAGTTCCGCGCAGCTCCAGATCATATCGGCCGTGCTTGTTTGCTGACGCAATTCGCCGTTGATCCGAGTGCGTAGTGTGAGCGCTTGAGGATCGGGCAGTTCGTCGACGGTGACGATGACGGGACCAAGAGGCAGACTTGTGTCAAAAGCCTTGCCGCGCCCCAATTCATACCAAGTGAATCCCTCCGGCGTCCTTCGCACCTGCCGATCGCGGGCGGTCGCGTCATTAGCGACAGTATAGCCGAAGACATGATCTAGCGCCTGATGCACCGGAATATGGCGGCCGGGTTTCCCAATGACTACGGCCAGTTCTGTTTCCAGATCCAGCTTTTGCGTCAGTTTGGGATCGCAGATGATACTTTCTCCAGGTCCGATCACACAATCGGATGTCTTGACGAAGAATTCGGGTTCCTTGCCACTGAGCGGGGTATTTAGCTTTTCCGCATTGTGAGCATGATAGTTGCTGCCCGCGCAGAGTACGGTCGAGGGCACCACAGGCTCCAGCAAATGTATGCGCTTCAACTCATGCCGATCTGTTTCTGCCGCATCGGACATCATCCGACGCGCCTCGCCAAGCGCCGCGGCCCCCCCCGAAATAAAGGCCGTCATGTCCGAAAAGGCTCCCGTCGAAAGGTCAATTACCGTGTCACCATCCAGCACGCCAAACCGTGTAGCACCGTCCAATTCGAACCGACATATACGCATTGAAGTCCTCCTTTATCGTGACAGAAAAGCGGCGGTCAGAATAACCCCAAGTCCCGCAACGCCAATGCGAAGATACTTATCGGGTACAAGTTGCGTCAGCCGTGCGCCCATATAGCCGCCCGCCAATGCGCCAGCCAGAACCGTTCCGGCTGCGACCCAGTCGATCAGACCCGAAAAGGCCAGTGGTATCACCGCAACTGTGTTCATGCTGAAAGCGAAAAGGTTCTTGGTGGCATTCGCTTTTCGCATGCCCATGCCCGCCAGCGACAGCACTGCTAGCAAAATAAACCCGTAGCCTGCCCCGAAGTAGCCGCCGTAGATGCCAGTCACGAAGAGCAATATCCCTGTGACCGATTGCAGGCGATCGCCTGGAAAAAGGCGCTTCATGATATCGGTCAGGCGGTTGCCCAGTAGGATTGCGATTACCGCAATGATCAGCAGCACAGGTATGACTGCCAGAAATGCCTTTTCGGACGACCAGATCAGCGCCATGGCTCCGCAGAAGGCGCCTAACAGTGCAGGTAGCATCAGCCTTACAAGCCCGCGTATATTGTCCAGTAACTCGTGCCGAAGCACCCATATTGCGGGCAGTTGAGACGGCCAGACGGCGGCGGTGCCCGTCGCGTTGGCGGCCAGCGGTGGTAGCCCTGCGGCCAGTAGCATCGGAAAAATGAAAAGTTTGGCGCCGCCCGCCGCGGCGTTCACGATACCACCCAAAACTCCTGCGGCCAGGAATAGCGCAAACTGAGCTGTCATCCATGCGGCGGCTTTTTAAGCACGGCATCAGGCAGACTTGTCGCGGTCAGCGCGAAATGTTGAGCTGTCAGCTCGCAGGCACGGCCAGCCTCACGTGACAGCACGGCGTCTGAAATCGCCTGGTGTTCGGCATCTAGGTCGCGCTGTCCCAGTTTTTGATAGACTGATGCGCGTCGATAGCGCGCGCATTGATCATGTAGGCTGGCGCGCACCTTCAAAAGCCATTTGGAACCACAAGCCGCGACCATTGCGGAATGAAAGGCCGTGTTGGCATCTTCCCAGGCGTCGGGAACACCGGAAGTGATCTGAGCCAGCGCCGCGTCCTGTTTGCGCATAAGATAGCTTGCCGCGACCACCTTGGATTCCCATTCCGTATCGCCTTTGGCGATCGAGAGCCGCAACGCGGCCAACTCGATTTCAGTACGGGCGATGTTCAGATCCTGGAATTCGATCAGATTAAGTGGCGCGACGGTAAATCCACGATTTCCTTCTGCGATCACCAATTGGTCGGTGGCAAGCATCTGCAATGCTTCGCGCAGTGGAGTCGGACCCACTTCGTAAAGCGTTTTCAGCTTTTCGATCCGCAACCGCTCTCCGGGGGGGCGTACACCGCTAATAATGTCGACGCGCAGCGCCCGATGGGCGGCCTGGGCAAGCGTCTCGCCGGCATCCAGCGTCAAGCCAGTAGCGGTGGCGTTGATCAGGAGGTTGAGGTCACTCAAAGGCGTTTCCTAATTTGCTGCTTGGGCGCTCTTTGACAGATTTATTTCAATATTGACAGGCTTGATTCTATATGTAATCCAATTTTATCGATAAAATGGAGTTGTGTCGAGAAAATGAAACTGGTCACGTTTAGAAGTGGTGGGAAAATCGGTGCTGGCTTTGTTGACGGCAAGCAGATCGTGGTCTGTGCCGAAGGCGAGGATGCGGCCTATGCTGTGCGCTCCCTGATTGAAACCGGACCGGAGGGTATCCAGGATTGGGCCGCGAAAGGTGCAAACGCAGAGCGCGTTGCGCTGGCAGATGTAACACTGCTGGCTCCAATTCCTGAACCGCGCCGTGACGTGTTCTGTGTTGGAAAAAACTACTTTGCACATGCCAACGAGTTTCACTCCAGCGGATTTGATTCCAGCGGGAAGGAGGCTGTGCCAAGCGCACCGATCATCTTTACCAAGGCCACGACAAGTATTGTAGGACCGGACGCCGTGGTGCGCGGTTCGCTCGACCCGACGCAGACCGTGGACTACGAGGGCGAGCTTGGTGTCATCCTTGGCACGCGCGCTTTCCAGGTGCCCAAGGATAAGGCCTATGATCAGGTTTTCGGCTATGTGGTCATGAACGATGTCACCTCGCGCGAATTGCAGCGTCATCACAATCAGTGGGTCATCGGAAAGGGCATCGATACATTCTGCCCGATGGGACCTTACATTGTGACGTCAGATGAGGTCGGAGATGTAACCAAGCTGGTGCTTGAGACCGAAATCAATAGCGAACCTCGCCAGAAAGCATCGGTCGCCGATCTGATTTTCGACATTCCTACTCTGATCGAGACGATGTCCGCGACTATGACTCTTTTGCCTGGCGATATCATCGCCACGGGCACCCCCGATGGGGTTGGCATCGGCTTCAAGCCGCCCAAGTATCTCGCCAAGGGTGATCGTATGAGTGTGCGCATCACCGGGCTTGGAGAGTTGAACAACACGATTGGCTGACACTCAATCCGGCCAGACCGATTTAGACTGATGGAAAATTCCAGGGAGGATACAACCATGAAGACATCAATGACCCTTGCCGCAGCAGCGGCGTTCGCGGGACTAACTGCTGCACCGCTTGCAGCACAAGAGGTCTACTTCGCGGGAAAAAGCATCGACGTGATCGTGCCCTTCGGCCCGGGCGGCGCGACTTTCGTTTCAGCCAAGTTTCTTGAGCCCTATTTCGAAAAGCATCTGCCAGGCAATCCCGAGATAAACGTTATCGACCGGCCCGGTGGAGGGTCGATCCTGGGGGCCAACTGGTTTGAACAGAACGCCAACTCGGACGGCACCACGATCCTGTTCACCACGTCATCGACGGCTAACCCCTTCGTGCTTGGACAAGAGGGCGTGGAATACAAACTGGCGGATTATCGCGTCGCCTACAGCCATCCGTTCAGTGCAGTGGCCTATGTGTCGCCTTCGACAGGGGTGACCAGTGCCGCTGACATTAAAAGCTCTAACGTTCCGCTGATCTATGGTGGCATCGCCGCTGCAGCATCTGACTTGCCGGGCCTGTTGTCCTTCGAGGTTCTGGGGGTTGATGTGAAATCGGTGCTTGGTTTTAATGGACGCGGTCCGGTGCGGCTTGCGTTCGAACAGGGCGAAGTGAACATCGACTATCAGTTCACACCGGTCTACCTAACCCAGGTCGTCCCGTCCGTTGAGGCCGGCACAGCCGTTCCGCTTTGGACCGGTGGCGCCGCAGATGCTGACGGCAATCTGACCCAGCGCGATCCGATCGCGCCAGAATTGCCATCGGTCTACGAGGTCTATGAAGAGCTGAACGGTAAGGCACCTGCAGGTATCGAGTGGGAAGCGTTCCAGGGCGTCGCTTCGGTTACCTATGCCTACGGCCTGACTGGCTACATGAAGCCCGACACCCCGCAGGAGGTCTTGGACATTTTCGCCAAGGCCGTGGCCGACATCAACGCCGACCCTGAGTTTCAGGCGGAAAGCCAGAAAGTCACCAACGGCGCGCGGCTAAGTGCGGGGCCGGCGACGGAAAACGCGATCAAAGCAGCTCTGTCACCTTCTGACGAAGTGCGTACCTATCTCAAGGACCTGCTGTCGACAAAGTTCGGCGTGAAGTTCTGATGATCCTTCGGGGTGGCCGGGTCATGCTCGGCCACCCCTCTTCATGACAAAAGGCGGCTTTGTCGTTTGATGTCCGCTTGAAAAGGCACCTCTCTTAATGCTGGAACACGTGTTTTCCGCGCTCGACGCCCTGCTGGACCCGATCCGACTTTTGGCGTTGTTTGCCGGTATGTTTGTGGGCATGGTTTTTGGCATGTTGCCCGGCCTTGGAGGTGTTGCAGCCGTTTCGATCCTGTTGCCGTTCATCTATTACCTCGATGATTTCTCCGGCCTTGCGATGCTGCTAGGCGCCGTATCGGTGGTTTATACGTCCGATACGATCACATCGGTACTTTTGGGCGCACCCGGTTCTCCGGCATCGGCGCCGACTGCTATC
>NZ_JBVCWP010000119.1:0-11376 GCF_057460485.1 Boseongicola sp. | reverse complement strand
GCGGATCGGTTGTTCGTAATTCAGGCAACAGGGTCTGAAGCCGTGTCCCATCCAACCGGTGCGGTTTCGACCAAAGATAGCGCATCTCAACCAGACTGCGTCCCATCGGCCAGAAAAGCCCGGCCACTCGAATTGCAAACCACGGGAACCGTCGCACCTCCAAATCGCGTCCCGTCGCCTGCTCACAAATCCGGTGCAAGGCGGACATGCTCAAGTTGAAGCCTGGAAAGGACAGGTCTTCAAAAGTGTCCAATGTTCTAAGACGCTCGGCCAGCAAGACTGCCGCATGCGCCAGATCAGGCAACCAGGCCCAGGCGTGATCAGCGTCCATATCGCCGGGGGCGACAAAAGTTCCGCGGGAGCACTTGGCCGCTATGACTGCGTCAAACCAGTTCCCCGATGCCTCGGTGTCGATGTAATCTCCGGCCCGCAACACGATGGTGCGCACGCCTGAAGCGCGATAGGCCGCCTCCATCTCGATCCGCACGCGTCCCAGGGAGTTCGATGCGGCATGGGGCGTCGTTTCGCTAAGCAAAGGAGGTGCATCATGCCCAAAAACATAGACATTGCCCGGCAAAATGACCGCCGCGCCGCTGGACTTGGCTGCGGCAATCACCCGTTCAGTCAACCGTGGAACCTCACACTCCCATGCGGTGTAAGGTGGGTTCCAGGCATTCACGATGACATCCACGCCCGCTGCAGCAGTGCCTAAATCCTCTGTTTCCCGATCAAAGGTTTTCACCTGCCAACTGCGGTTCCAAAACGCTTCGGCTGCATGGCGGCCAAACCGACCAGACGCGCCTAATATCAAAACTGTTCCGCTCACAACGATCTCCATCAATGTCTCTACGGTGTCATTCTACCATTCCTTTGCGTATTGAAATTGCCAGAAAATGCAGATCTGCTATTCAGTATTGAATGGATAAGTCCCTGGGTTCTCTCGATTGGTCGCTTGTGCAGGCCTTCCTTGCCGTCGCTGAAACCGGCTCTCTGTCGGGGGCTGCGCGTACTCTTGGCCTGTCCCAACCCACAGTTGGCCGACATATTCAAACCATTGAGGATACCCTTGGCGCTGATCTTTTCAGGCGGAAAGCGCGCGGCATGGCTCTCACCGAATTGGGCGATACCCTTCTTGAACCCGCGCGTGCCATGCGCAATGCCGCCGAGGCTTTGTCGCGCGCGGCCACCGGCGGCGAGACTGAGGTGGCCGGCACGGTCCGCATCACAGCCAGTCTTTTTGTCTCTCACTATATCCTTCCCAAAGTGCTGGCGGACGTGCGTCACGAATACCCCGAGATACAGATTGATCTGGTCGCCTCGGACCAAAGCGAAAACCTTTTGTTTCGCGAGGCCGACATAGCGGTGCGTATGTATCGCCCAAAACAACTCGACATGATTACGCGCCACATCGGTGACGTGACGCTGGGCATTTTCGCTGCCAGAACCTACCTTCAACGGCACGGCAAGCCGGAAAACATAAACGACTTCCTTGCGCTTGATTTAATTGGCTACGATCGCAACGAGGAAATTATCCAGGGATTTCGGAATGTGGGCGTGAACGTCGACCGCAATTTCTTTTCCGTGCGGACAGATAATCAGACTGTCTACTGGGAATTGGTTCGTGCGGGGTGCGGAGTTGGATTTTCGCAATGCCGGAACGGGCGAGCCGACCCGTTGGTTGAAGAACTTGATCTTCCCATCGATATCCCCGCTCTTGAGGTTTGGCTGACGGCCCACGAAAAGATCCGCCAAAATCCGAGAGTGGCGCGGGTGTGGGACATTCTGGCGGCGCGATTGGCCGATGAATGCGATGCGAAACCCCGGGCTTCTTGACGCCCCGGCGGAGCAGGGGTACGCCCCTTTAAACCCTGACGTCGGAGACAGTTATGACCAACCCTTCCCTCCTTATTCTCGCCGGTGACGGCATTGGCCCCGAAGTGATGACCGAGGTGCGCAAAGTCATCGACTGGTACGGAGCCAAGCGCGATCTTTCATTCGACGTCAGCGAAGACTTGGTCGGCGGATGTGCCTACGACGCCCACGGCACGCCGCTTACGGATGAGACGATGGCCAAGGCCCAAGCAGCCGATGCCGTCCTTCTCGGGGCTGTGGGTGGCCCGGCCTATGATAACCTTGATTTCTCGCTAAAGCCCGAGCGCGGCCTTCTGCGCCTTCGTAAAGAAATGGACCTATACGCCAACCTGCGCCCGGCGCAGTGTTTTGATGCGCTTGCTGATTTCTCGTCCCTTAAGGCAGATGTCGTTGGTGGCCTCGACATCATGATCGTGCGGGAACTGACATCTGGCGTTTACTTCGGCGAACCGCGCGGCATCCACAAAGAAGGCAACGAACGCGTCGGCATCAACACCCAGCGATACACTGAAAGTGAAATAGCCCGCGTCGCGCGCTCGGCTTTTGAACTTGCCCGCAAGCGCGACAACAAAGTCTGCTCGATGGAAAAAGCCAACGTTATGGAATCGGGCGTATTGTGGCGCGACGTTGTGACCGAAATCCACGCGGCGGAGTACCCCGACGTTGAACTCAGCCACATGTACGCCGACGCGGGCGCGATGCAGTTGACCCGGTGGCCAAAGCAGTTTGACGTCATCGTCACCGATAACCTGTTCGGGGACCTGCTGTCCGATCTCGCCGCGATGCTGACTGGCTCGCTTGGCATGTTGCCCTCGGCCTCGCTTGGCGCGCCGATGGCCAACGGCCGCCCGAAAGCAATGTACGAACCCGTACACGGCTCGGCGCCTGACATCGCAGGGCAGGGCAAAGCGAACCCGATTGCCTGTATCCTCAGCTTCGCCATGGCGCTGCGGTATAGCTTCGACGAAGGCGACGAAGCCACCCGCCTGGAAGACGCCATTGAAGCCGTTCTTGCGGATGGTCTGCGCACCGCAGATCTCATCGGCGAAGAAGGCAGCGCGCCAGTGTCGACCAGTGAAATGGGCGACGCGATTGTCGCGAAACTCGACGCATCGCTCTGAAGCTCGGGGGCTGCATGCCCCAGTTTCCACATTGTGGCTTGCGCGCGCGTCATGGCTGCCACCCACATTTGGCGGCTTGACGTAACGCGCTCTTCACGCGAGGTCTTGCAGAATACCTGCAGGATCAATGCGATGGTCGAAAAATCAAATCTGAAAGCCGTGGGCTTTGCGCTTGCAGGCTTTGCCGTGTTCTCGACCCATGACGTCGTGATCAAAGTGTTGGGCGCGACTTACGCCCCGTTTCAGATCCTGTTCTTCTCAGCTCTCCTCGGGTTCCCGCTTGCTACGCTGATGCTGATGACTGACAAAACGCCGGGAACCCTGCGCCCGGTGCATCCGTGGTGGGTACTGGCGCGCACCGCGTCTGTCTTAATCACAGGCGTCGGCGCGTTTTACGCCTTCTCCGTCTTGCCGCTTGCGCAGGTCTACGCCTTCATCTTTGCCGCGCCCCTCCTGATCACCATCTTGTCGATCCCCATGCTGGGCGAGAAAGTCGGCGCACATCGTTGGGCCGCCGTCGCGATGGGGCTTGCCGGCGTTCTTATCGTCCTCAGACCGGGTGCAGAGCCTTTTACGCTTGGGCATTTCGCGGGCCTTGCGGCGGCCAGCGGCAGCGCTTTTGCCGCTGTTATTGCGCGCAAGATCGGTGCCGAGGAACGCAGCGCCGTCATGGTGCTTTTTCCGATGATGGCCAACGTCGCAATCATGGGGATGATCCTGCCATTTGTATATGTGCCGATGCCTATTGAACACCTCGGTCTTCTGGCAATTGTCGCTGTGTTCGGTTTCACCGGTGCGCTTTGCACCATCCTCGCCTACCGCTCGGGAGATGCGGCGATTGTCGCGCCTATGCAGTACAGTCAGATCATCTGGGCAGCCATTTTTGGGGCGGCCTTTTTCAACGAGTACCCTGATAAATTCACATGGATCGGCGCGGGCGTGATCGTGCTTGCGGGCGTCTATGTGGTCTTGCGCGAAAGTCTTGGCGGAAGATCGGCCAACACGCCTGTGCTGCAAACCCGTTCGCGCGCAGAAACCGGCACTACACCGCGGATCAGCGCGATGCTGCGTGCGCGGTCCGATCGTGTGTTGCCCGGCTACGAGGCGCTTGCGAAACGCAAAAAGCAGGACTGATCCACGCGCGTTGATGCCTTTAAAACTTCGCCACAATATTCAAAAACGCGCCCTGGCCGATTTAGTCGATGTCGGCCAGATCTTCGCTGACGTGGTCCAATTCAGAGCCCACACCAACCTTAACCCGATTGCCTAGGTGACTGTAAACGCCAAGCATTGCTCCAGTGTCTGTTGTATCGGCACCATTGTCGATCAGCATCCGTGCTTCGCCGAAAATGTACCATTCATGCAAAACGTGCCAATCCGCGCGTGGAAATTCCGAGATGTGCGGTGGTATCGACAAAAACATCCGTTCCGCGCGGCGCGAGATACATCCCTCAGACGATTTTGCCCGGGTTCATTATGTTATCAGGATCAATCGCCGCCTTGATCGCAACCATCACGTCCGTCGCGTCGCCTAGTTCGGCCTGCAGATATGCGCGCTTGCCTTGACCAACGCCATGTTCTCCGGTGCAGGTGCCCTCCATGCCAATCGCCGTTTCATTCAGCCAGCCTACAAAAGTCTCCGCGCGCGCGACTTCATCAGCATCGTCCTTCATCACCAGAATGCTTGTGTGGAAGTTGCCATCGCCCACGTGACCGACAATGGGTGCGATCAGATCAAGCTCGGCCATTTTCGAGGTCGCGGCTGAAACACATTCCGCCAGCCGAGAAATCGGGACACAAACATCCGTTGCCACCACGCTCGCGCCGGGCCGGTAGGCGCGGGCTGCCCAATAGACGTCATGACGTGCCTGCCAAAGCTTCGTGCGCTCCTCGGGCGATGCGGTCCATGCAAAGTTGGTCCCCCCAACATCCGCAGCAATCTCGCCAAATATCTCGGCCTGCTCGGCGACGCTTGCTTTCGATCCATGAAATTCCAGCAACAACAAAGGGGTCTCTTGCAGCTCAAGTTTCGAATAAGCATTGCACGCGCGCACCTGCGCTTCGTCCAACAATTCGATCCGTGCGACCGGCACACCCATCTGGATCGTAGATATCACCGTATTGCAGGCGGCTTCAACGTTGGGAAACGAACAGGTGGCCGAGGCCATTGCCTCGGGTATCCCTTGCAGTCGGATCGTAAGTTCCGTGATGATCCCTAGCGTGCCTTCCGACCCGATGAACAACCGCGTCAGATCATAACCCGCCGATGACTTCCTTGCGCGTTGCCCGGTGCGGATCACCCGACCATCCGGCAACACGGCCTTCAGTGACAAAACGCAATCCTTCATCGTCCCATAGCGCACCGCGTTGGTCCCGCTTGCGCGCGTGGCAGCCATCCCGCCAAGGGACGCATTTGCTCCGGGGTCAATCGGGAAGAATAACCCCTGATCGCGCAGGTGCTCGTTCAGCTGTTTACGGGTCACGCCGGGTTGCACAACGCAATCTAGATCCTCTGAATGGACTGCCAGAATTTGGTTCATCTGACTGACATCAATGGAAACCCCACCCGCAGCGGCGTTTACGTGTCCTTCCAGTGATGTGCCTGTACCAAAGGCAATGATCGGCACCTTGTGGGTCGCGCAGACCTTCACAACGGTAGTGACATCGTCGGTTGATCGCGCAAATATTACGGCATCGGGCGGCTGGTTTTCGATCCACGTCGTTGTGTGACCATGTTGTTCGCGCACCGAAGCACCGGTTTGAAAACGCTCACCGAATTGCTGTTTAAGGATGCCCAATGCCGTCGCAATGCCAGCCTCGTTGCGCATTAGTTCGGTCGCCATGGTGTCCTCCGCAAAACCCTTGTGTCAATCAGATAGCGTGCGCCAGCCGATATCGCGTCGGCAAAACCCACCGGGCCAGTCAATTGCATCGACATCCGCGTAGGCGGCAGCGCGCGCCGCCTCCAGTGTGGCGGCTCGTGCCGTGACATTCAGCACCCGACCGCCCGTCGCAAGCACACTGTCACCGTCCCGCGTGGTTCCGGCGTGAAAGACCATCCGAAAACTGTCTTCGCCTAATCCACTCAGTCCTTTGATCTCGCTACCTTTTTCGTAGTTGCCCGGATAACCTTTTGCGGCAAGAACAACCGTGATCGCATGGTCATCCGCCCAAGTGACTTGTGCGTCGGCCAGGCGACCTTCGGCGCAAGCATGGATCAGATCAAACGCCTGAGCGCCCAACCGCATCATCAGAATCTGACACTCCGGATCGCCAAAACGCACATTGTATTCCACCAACCTTGGCGCGCCGTCCTTGATCATAAGTCCTGCATATAAAACGCCTTGATACGGTGTGCCGCGTCGCACCATCTCGGCCAAGGTCGGACGGATGATCTCTTCCATCGTGCGCGCCGCCACAGTATCCGACAAGACCGGCGCTGGGGAATAGGCCCCCATCCCGCCGGTGTTGGGGCCCGTATCGCCTTCGCCAACCCGCTTGTGGTCCTGCGCCGTGCCAATCGGCAGCGCATCAAGCCCGTCGCACAGCACAAAGAACGACGCTTCTTCGCCGTCCATAAACTCCTCGATCACAACTTCGGCTCCGGCAGCCCCAAAGGCGCCGCCGAACATATTGTCAATCGCATCCAAGGCTTCGACCTTGGACATTGCCACAACCACGCCCTTGCCCGCGGCCAACCCATCGGCCTTCACAACAATCGGTGCGCCCTGCGCGCGAATATAAGCCTTCGCGCTTTCCGGATCGTTAAAGCGTGCCCAAGCCGCCGTCGGGGCGTTTGCAGCGTCACAGACTTCCTTGGTAAAGCCCTTCGAGGCCTCCAATTCCGCCGCCGCCTGACTTGGCCCAAACACCAAAAATCCAGCCACACGCAATTCGTCCGACACGCCTGCCGCCAAAGGCGCTTCGGGTCCGACAATCACAAAATCTATCGCATGTTCTTCGGCAAAAGCGACAACCGCAGCGCCGTCATTGATGTCCAGATCCGCGCACGTCGCGATCTCGGCGATGCCTGCGTTTCCAGGTGCCACAATTAGCACATCGCATTTCGGGTTTTGCAGCGCGGCCCAAGCCAACGAATGTTCGCGCCCGCCGCCACCAAGAATGAGAATATTCATCGCAATGTCCCGCTTCACCTCGCCTCTCAGGCGTTCTAGGGTCCCGCAAGCGCAAGCACAAGGCACGGGCAATGGACCTTTTCGAAGACACACCGGGCGACAACGCCCCCGAATTCTCGGTCTCAGAAATTGCCGGGACCGTTCGCCGTCTGATCGAAGGCGAGTTGGCTTACGTTCGAGTGCGCGGCGAGGTTGGACGCGTGACACGCGCGCGCTCGGGTCATCTTTATTTTGATCTGAAAGATGACAAATCTGTGCTGTCATGCATGTCGTGGAAAGGGCAGGTGCCGGGCCTTGGCACGATGCCCGAAGAAGGTATGGAGATCATTGCCGAAGGCAAAATGACGGCCTCAGGCTTCTCATCGAAGTATGCTTTGAACGCGGTGCGCATCGCCGTCGCGGGCGAGGGCGCCTTGATGGCCATGCTGGAACGCCGCAAGAAAAAGCTCGCAGCAGAAGGCCTTTTTGACGAAGCCCGCAAAAAACCGCTTCCTTATCTACCTGAAATCATTGGTGTTGTGACGTCTCCCCAAGGGGCCGTCATACGTGACATCCTGCATCGCTTGCGCGACCGGTTCCCGCGCAAGGTCTTGATCTGGCCCGTCGCAGTTCAGGGCGAAGCCTGCGCGACGCAAGTCGCCAACGCGATTAAAGGCTTCAATGCTATGACGCCCGGTGGCGCTCTTCCGCGTCCCGATCTTATCATTGTGGCACGCGGTGGCGGCTCTATCGAAGACCTCTGGGGCTTCAACGAAGAAGTTGTCGCGCGCGCCGCTGCCGATAGCGATATCCCCCTGATCTCGGCCGTTGGCCATGAAACCGACACCACCCTCATCGATTTCACCTCCGACAAACGCGCCCCAACGCCCACCGCTGCCGCCGAGCTTGCCGTCCCCGTTCGCCTTGATCTGATTGCTTGGGTTGATAGCCAAGACGGCCGGCTTAGCCGCGCTGTGGGCCAGGGCGTCAGCCGTCGCAAAGAAAGGCTCCGCGACCTTGTGCGCATTTTGCCGCGCGCCGAAGCCCTTTTGAACGAACCCCGCCAACGCCTTGACCGCGCCGACGAAGCATTGCCGCGCGCGCTTCGACAGACGGTAGAACGGCATGCGGCACAAGTTGCACAACTGTCCAGCGCGATCCGCCCGGCTACGTTGCGAGCGCGCCTGCGAACAGAAACCCAGCGTGTCGGTGAATGGTCTCGCCGCCTTGGCCCCGGCTTGATCCGCGTGGTTCAGTCGCGCAAGGACCGCCTTATTGCCGCCCGCCTTCGCCCCGCACACCTGAAGGAAAAAGCAGACAGACAGCGGCGCGATTTCAATGCTTTATCTCCGAAACTTAACGGAGCATTTGCCTTGGGCCTTTCGCGTGCTTCGGAAAAAGTCGACGCCCTCGACCGTGTGCGTCGCTCAATCGGTTACGAGGAAACTCTGCAACGCGGCTACTCTGTTGTGCGCGCGGGCGAAACAATCGTCACCGGAGCGGACGCCGCCAAATCTGCCCAAGCGCTTGAAATCCAATTCCGCGATGGACGCGTCAATGTCACCACCGATGCCGCCGCATCAAAACCCAAATTCCGAAAGAAAAAGCCGGATCAAGGCACCTTGTTCTAAACCCCGACTTTGGGACCGAGGCACATCAACGGCTCTTCCCGCCGATCCAGTTCGTAAAGCTCTGTCGCGTCTGGATTATTTTCAAATCGCGCCAAAAGCCGGTCATCGCGCAGGTAGAACTGCCAGCACTGTGGCGATGGCAATGCGTCATAGACAAAGCAAACCTGCTCGCCCTTCGGATACCATTCGCCGTCCTCGCATTCGCCGTCAAGATACGACCATCTGACCCGGCGGCTACCGAAATATTCTTCGGCGCCGTACTCAACCCCTTGGATGGAATACGACAACGTCTTGTCGGTCACTATGGATTCGAACTCGGACGGCGACACGGACCGATCTGCAGAAAAACCAGCCACAGGCAGGCACAAAATAAGGAAAACCAACACTCTCATACTCCCATGTTTCGCATCCTCGTCGCGCATTGCCAATCCAAGACGTGAAAACAGCTCCGAGACGTCGCTTTTCGAGCTTTCCACCCCCCTAAGACCGTCTAGAGTGTCGTCAGAAAATCAAGATCCGGGGAGCCGACATGGCGTTGGACGAAAGCAAAAAAGGTGTCTGGAAATCCGGACGGGGCAAAGGGCGTCACACGCCCAAAGGCCGTCAGCTGGATGATGGCGCACACGCCGAAGTGCTTGCTCTTCTCGGCGACGCCCCCCGCAATCGTGATTTGCTGATCGAATTTCTGCACCTGGTCCAGGACGCCTACGGACACCTCTCCGCGGCCCATATGCGCGCGCTCTCTGAAGAGCTTCGCATCGCACAGGCCGAGGTCTACGAGGTTGCAACTTTCTACGCCCATTTCGACGTGGTCAAAGAAGGGGAAATGCCGCCGCCCGCGCTGACTGTGCGGGTCTGCGACTCGCTATCGTGCGAACTTGCCGGTGCACAGGCGTTGAAATCGGCGCTTGAAGCGGGAACCGATGCTGCCGAAATCCGCATTGTTCGCGCGCCCTGCATGGGCCGCTGTGACACAGCACCGGTTGTTGAAATTGGCCACAATCACATCGACCACGCGACCTCCGAAAGCGTTCTTGCAGCTGCCAAAACGGGCGACACCCACGCCGACATCCCCGCCTATGAAACGCTTGAATCCTATCGCGCGACCGGGGGCTACCACGCATTGGAAACCCACCGTGCCGCGCAAGACTGGGATAAAGTCGAAGAAACAATTCTCGCCTCCGGCCTTCGCGGACTTGGCGGCGCCGGATTTCCGTCGGGCAAAAAATGGGGCTTCGTGCGCTCCTATCCCGGCCCGCGCCTTATGGCCGTTAACGGAGACGAAGGCGAACCCGGCACGTTCAAAGATCGCTACTACCTTGAGCGCACCCCGCACCTTTTCCTTGAAGGCATGCTTATCGCTGCCGCGGCGGTCTCAGCGGACCGCGTTTACATCTACATGCGTGACGAATACCCGGCGGTTCTTCACATCCTAGCCACCGAAATTGCTGCTCTTGAGGCCGCAAGCATTGTCGAACCCGGCTTTATTGAAGTCCGTCGCGGTGCCGGCGCCTACATCTGCGGCGAAGAAAGCGCGATGATCGAGTCGATCGAAGGCAAGCGCGGCCTTCCGCGTCACCGACCACCTTTCGTCGCCCAAGTCGGACTTTTCGGCCGCCCGACACTGGTCCACAACATCGAAACGCTGCACTGGGTCGCCCGCATCTGCCGCGAGGGCCCTGAAATCCTCTCAAGCGTCGAACTGAATGGCCGCAAAGGCCTGCGTTCCTACTCGGTCTCTGGCCGTGTTAACAAACCCGGCGTGCACCTTCTTCCAGCAGGCTCAACCATCACCGACATCATCGAAGCCGCAGGCGGAATGTCGGATGATCACACCTTTAAGGCCTACCAGCCCGGAGGTCCGTCCTCAGGCCTTCTGCCAGCCTCTATAGACGATGTGCCGCTCGACTTTGATACGCTGCAGCCCTTAGGCAGTTTCATCGGCTCCGCAGCTGTCATAATCCTGTCAGACAAAGACAGCGTTAAAGCCGCCGCCCTCAATATGCTGAGATTTTTTGAAGACGAAAGCTGTGGCCAATGCACGCCATGCCGTGTGGGCTGTGAAAAGGCCGTAAAGCTGATGCAGGCCGATACATGGGACCAGCCGCTTCTCGAGGACCTCTGTCAGGCGATGGCGGATGCGTCGATCTGTGGTCTGGGCCAAGCAGCTCCAAACCCGATCCGCCTGACAATAAAGCACTTCCCGGACGAAATCTGACGTCCAAACCGCCAAAGCCCCCCGCGCAAGTCTTTTCCTTCCGTTCTCAAGCGAATAGGTGAAGAGAAACCGGGCGCGGAGGCTTCATGGCGTTTTTCTCGAAACTGAAAGAGCGACTGTTCAAGTCGTCCTCGAAAATTGATAGGGGACTTGATGCCATCGTCGAGGACGGCGGCGTCGAAGAAGAGCCGATCGCCGAGGCAGCGCCGTCGCCGGACCCGGTCGAAGTCGAAGAATTAGCTGAACCGATTGTCGAAACGGTCGTGCCGCACCCTGAGAAAGCTATTGCGCCGGACCCTGAAGTGATTGCCATTCGAGAGCCAGAGCCAGAGCCAGAGCCAGAGCCAGAGCCAGAGCCAGAGCCAGAGCCAGAGCCAGAGCCAGAGCCAGAGCCAGAGCAAGTCGATCATCAAGAGATC
>NZ_JBVCWP010000118.1:0-11456 GCF_057460485.1 Boseongicola sp. | reverse complement strand
CTGCCAGCCGAGTGGCGGTTGAGTTTTTATGCCAATGAGTTTCCGGCAGTACTGGTGCCGCAGGACCAATGGCAGGCGCACTGGCAGCATCTGGCTGACTGGGCCGAGGATGTGCCGGATATAGTCCGGAGAGTACTCGCGCTGCCAAGATCCGAAAAACCGATCTAACCTCAAAGACATCATGGCTCGCATGCCAAAAGGTCGAAGGCCCAAGGATTGACCCGCCTCCCACAAACTATCGAAAAGTTGCCTCTGGCTCATCAAATCGCAATAGATCTCGTACCCAAGATCGCCGGTATAGCTCACCCGTTGAACGCGACACTTCGAAAGTCCAACAATCAAAGACTTCACATCCAAAAATCGAAAGGCTTCCGACGACACGTCCTGCGATGTGACCTTTTGCAACAGCGCACGCGCATTTGGCCCTGAAATCTGAAAACCAGTTACTTGATCAGAAACGTTCTGAACCGAAACACCTTTTTGAGTATGCTTCTCGAACCAGCGATGGTGAAAATCCTGACTGCCATAGCTTGCCGTGAGCTGAAACGCGTTGTCGTTATGACAAGAGATCGTAAAATCCCCGAAAAGACGCCCCTTTGGTGACAACATCGGCGATAGCGAAAGTCGTCCAGGTTTGGGGATGCGCCCGGCCATGATCTGGTCGAGCCAATTTCTTGCATTGGGTCCCGATACCGAAAACTTGCTAAAGTTGTGAACTTCATTGATCCCAACCATCTTCCGCACCGCATGCACTTCCGCCCGTACCGCCTCCCAGGCGTTCGAGCGACGAAAACTTGGGGTTTCGTACCTTGGCTCGCCTTCGCTTGCGAAATAATTTGGAACTTCAAGCCCGTAAGTCTCACCAAAAACGGCATTCATCCGATCCCAAACATCGTACATCGGTGTGCGCCGGAATGGTCTCGAAGCCGGAAGTTCTTCGTTCGGATAACTTACGGAAAAGCGGCGTTGATAGTTTTCAACGACTTTCGGCAAAGTATAGGCGGGCGTCGTCCAATGCCCAAAGCGCGCCACATCCATCGCACGAGGATCGCGCTCAGTTTCGCCTTCAATCATCCATTGAGCAAGACTAAGCCCGACCCCGCCGCCTTGACTAAACCCCGCCATCACAGCGCAAGCCGTCCAATAGTTTCGCAGGCCAGGAACCGGCCCAATCAAGGGATTGCCGTCGGGCGCGAAAGTGAACGGTCCATGAATGACGCTCTTTACACCGGCGCGTTCTAGGACCGGAAACCGTCGATAGGCAAAGTTAACACTGTCCTCAATTTTCTCGAACGCGTCATTCAGCAACTCATGTCCGAACGCCCACGGCGTGCCATCGACGGCCCAAGGCTCGCATTTTTGTTCATAAAAACCGATGCATAACCCACGCCCTTCTTGACGCAGATAACTCTCTCCGCCCGGATCCATAACATGTGGAAACTCCGAAGCGCGCTCATAAATTTCCGGAATATCTTCCGTTACCAAATATTGATGCGCCATTGGCATCAATGGCAAATACACGCCCGCCATCGCGCCGACCTCGCGTGCCCAAAGCCCCCCAGCATTCACAACATGCTCGGCAACGACAGTCCCCTTCTCCGTCACCACGTCCCATCCGCCGTCGGCGCGCGCATTGGTTTTTAACACGCGGGTATGGGTCACAATTTCGGCGCCAGCCATCCGCGCAGCACGCGCAAATGCATGCGTCGTTCCGGACGGATCGAGATGACCATCCAGCGGATCATATAGCCCGCCAAGAACGCCTTCCACATTTACAAGCTCTGCCATCTCCTTGATTTCGCTTGGCGAAAGAATCTCTGTTTCAAGCCCCATATACCGGTGCTTCGCCCGCTCGGCCTTCAGCATATCAAGTCGTTCCGGGGTATCAGCAAGCGTTATGCCGCCCACATGATGCAGGCCGCATGACAGCCCCGTCAGTTCCTCCAACTCGCGATAAAGACGGATCGTATAGCCCTGAAGCGCGGCCATGTTGGTGTCACCGTTAAGCGTGTGAAACCCGCCTGCGGCATGCCAGGTTGATCCGCTGGTCAATTCCGACCGCTCAATCAACATCACATCCGACCAACCCAGCTTGGTGAGATGGTACAACACTGAACATCCGACAACGCCGCCACCAATCACAACAACCCTGGCTTGAGATTTCATGTCAGCCGCTCTCCCGTCCCTTTAAACCCGGCCATTTCGCGCCAACCGCGCCCTCAATATGTCGGCCAATGGATCCCCAATCTCCAGTGCAAAAATCCAAGAATGTGTAAGGAAAAAGCATTCCTTTTCAATGTGATACCCAGCCGCTGCACGATCTGCGGCCTCTAAATACAACATCACAAGTGTCGCCACATCCCCCGTATCATGGGCCGCAAGAAGACGCACTTCGAGAACGTCCATCGAAGATTCTGTCGCGCTCACATAAGCCCTTTTTCCGCGTCGGGCGGGGTGTGCATCATTTTGTCCGCCACCCATCGATGGAAAATATGGGTCGGCCCGTCCATCGCGGGCGAAAACCGCCCGCCATCAAACCCCGGCGCTCCGCGTGCCGCCTGCATCCCTTCCACAACACCAATGTCCTCGACAAAAACCACCTGCCATTGGTCAGCGTTCTGAAGTCGCAACTCTTCGGACGTGTCGGGTGACGCGTAGAACAAGTGGATATGTTCACGCGTTAACCTGGGCCCCTTTGGCTCCAGGATAATCGCAAACACATGATCGCGCTGCACACCAAGCATCACATTCGGGGTCACCGTAATGTACTCGCCGCCGGTGTCCCATTTGTCCGACAGATTTGGGAAATCAGGAAATTTCGCGCCCGCTTCGCCTTCGATCTGCCGGTAAACTTCCGTCCCCTGCCCCGAGAATTTTCCAGGAGCTTCAATGTTGTAATGATCTTCAAGCCGCGAATAGCTGTTCAATCCCGGATGTACCCACGGCAGATGATAGCTCTCGCAATAATTCTCAATCGCAAGCTTCCAGTTTGTCCGACATTCAAGTGTAAACGTGCTGTCCGCCCCGCCGTGATAAAGCGGCACATCAAACTCAGCCCATCGCTCAATCAGATCAGCGTGAAGGTCGGTAAACGCAGGCGCATCCCCCGAAAGGTTAACATAGACCACGCCAAGCCAGATATGTGCGCGCACTTCAATAAGCCCAAGTTCATCGCGCTTGATGTCGGGATGCGTATTCTGTCCAGGCCCACCGACATGCGGCGTCGCGACAAGGCCACCTTGATGATTGTAGCACCACGAATGGTACGGACATCGGATCGCGCCTGCGATCTGGCGTGGCTCTGTCACAAGGATCATTCCGCGGTGACGGCAAATATTCTGGAAAACCCGGATCTTACCGTCTTTCCCATGCAACAAAAACAACGGCACACCAAGGAAATCTATCGGGCATGCGTCCCCCGGCTCGGGCACATCGGCAGCGACGCAGATGCCCGCCCAGGACGAAAACCAAAGCGCCTCACGCTCTTCGGCATAAATCGCATCCGAGGTATAGAACACATTCGGCAACCCATTCGCCTCGGCGATGGGCTGCAAAACCGCGCTTAAATCTCTGAACGTCATGGCTCCACTCCAAGGCTCTTGCAGTGAAGTGTGCAAATCTGCCTTCAGCCCATCGCGCCTTCTTGCGACACTGCCGTGTCGCTCACGACATTTGGGTCCTGCAACATAATCGCACCACCCCCACGGGCCGCATCTTGCGCCGCGTGGCCCATCGCAACGGCTTGCGCCCCATCGCGAAGCGAAACGTCTGGCGCGCCACCTTCACGCACAAGATCAAGAAAACGCGCGTGCTGATAGAACGTAGAACCGTTGTGATCACCTGCTTCCAGGATCGTGGGATCGACAGGGATTTCAACAACTAGCGGCCCTTTCGGACTGCGCGGAGACACAATTACCTGCGGCACAGGAGGCGTGCCCAGGTGCGTCGGCCAAAACCGTCCCGGTCCCGGAACAAAAGCTTCGATCTTGCCCGCTGGCCCGACAACGGAAATCTCTTCCTGATAGCGCGACCCTTCGGCGTACATACAAAGCTCCAACATCGCGCGTGCGCCTGACGCAAATTCAACGATCACATAGGCGCCATCCCAGATATCGGGCGTCTCACCAGCGTAAACCTCATCTTTATGATTAACGTCCTGCCCCGCGCTTGCGACAATCCTGACCGGTTCGGATTTGAGAATTAATCGCATCAAATCAAAGAAGTGACAGCACTTTTCAACCAATGTTCCGCCCGTGTAGCGATTGAAACGGTTCCAGTCGCCAACCTTCGGCAGGAACGGAAAGCGGTGCTCGCGAATGGTTAACATCGTTGGGCCACCCGTCGCCGCTTCGACTTCTGCAATCAGCGTCTGGATGGGTGGCATATAGCGATATTCCATCGCCACCCAGACGGCGGCCGCGTAGCTACTCTCTAAAGCCGTGATCCGAGCAGCCTGCGAGGGGTCAGTGTAAAGCGGCTTTTCGATCAACAACGGCAAAGGCCGCGTCGCTGCAATTTCTTCAAATTGCGGCACGTGCATGTGGTTCGGCGAGACCACCAAAAGACAGTCGATTTCCGGCATCGCCAACAAATCTGCAATCGAGCCGACCAATTTGGCATTCGGCGCAATCGCCTTCGCGGCGTCCGCCATATAGCGGTCGGGCTCGAAAATCGCAGCGACCCGCGCACCCGGCAACAAGGCAATATTGCGCAGGTGTTCCTGCCCCATCATGCCACAGCCAATCACACCATAATTAATGATACGTTCCATGCGTCTCACTACCTCATCCGCGCGATGTACCGCGCCACCGTGGGATCAAACCACGTGCGCGAAAATTCAGCGATGGCGCCTTCGTTCGTGCGACCCCATCTCTCGATAAATCCAGCCGGAGTGCCCGGGGCAGGATCAAAGTTTTTAACAGCCCAATCCGGCACGCCATCAACTCCGATCCGGTCCTCGGCCCGCGCAATCCACAGGCCCAACCGCGTCCGGTAATAATAGTAAAGACTGTCCAGTAGGTCTTCGCGCCGCATCGTTTCCGCCCAGGCCACATCAAGCCAAATCTCTTCCAATGCCGCCGGACGCCCCGACAATCGCCGCAAGCGCCGTATCCGGTGACCTTCGCTTGAAGCTCCGAATGCCGGCAAATCAGATGGCTTTTCCAAGCGATCAACGCTCAGGAGGTCAGCCGTCGGCAACCCGCCCCCCTCGATCAACTCCAGGCGAAAGAACGCGTAAATGCCAGCGGCGTCCGCCCGGTGGCGTACGTAATTCCCTGACCCTTGAATGCGGTCCAAAAGCCCCTTGTCTGCAAGGTCATTAAGCGCCTTACGCAGCGTGCCAACCGACACATCCATCTCGCCCGCCATATCGCGCTCGGGTGGCAGGCGCGCACCATCAGCCAGACGCCCGGCTGCAATCTCACGGATCAGCAACTCGGCAGTCTGAAGATACTTCGGCAGCGCAGAAGACTCGGGCACCAGAACGGCCAATCTAAGAATTGATACACTATTGATGTATATCAATGCGAATGCTACGCAAGGTTAAAATAATGCTTCGGAGAAGATTCGCATGACCATCGTTCCCGTGACCTCTGCAGATCTTGACGCCGCCGAAGTCAGCTGGTTTTCCGCTTTATGTTCAGATGATTACGCCTACCTTGGCGTCCCAGATGGGTCGCTTCGCTCGTCTTGGGAACACTGCCGCGACATCGTTCTTGAGGCCGAAAAGCAAGGGTTCCGCAATATTCTTGCGCCGTCGTCCTATCAGGTCGGGCAAGACACCCTCAGCTTCGTGGCGGGCTGCGCACCGCTTACGGAAAAGATCAATATGCTCGCCGCCGTCCGCTGCGGAGAGATGCAACCCATCATGCTTGCGCGCACCATCGCGACGCTCGATCACATGATGAAGGGTCGTTTGACGATCAACATCATTTCCTCGGATTTCCCCGGTGAAGTTGCCGAAAGCCGCCTTCGGTATCAACGCTCCCGCGAGGTCGTCGAAATCCTGCGGCAGGCCTGGACACAAGACGAAATTAACTACGAAGGCGAAGTCTATAACTTCCAGAACGTCCCGACCGGACCGGCCAAGCCGTACCAACAAAACGGCGGCCCGTTGATGTACTTCGGCGGCTACTCCCCGTCCGCACTCGATCTGTGTGGACAACACTGCGACGTCTACTTGATGTGGCCGGAACCCAAAGAACAACTGGCTCAACGCATGCGCGACGTGAACGCCGTCGCCGAGAAATACGGCCGCACACTGGACTACGGTTTGCGCGTCCATATGATCGTGCGCGATACCGAAGCCGAGGCCAAAGAATACGCCGAACACCTCGTCAGCAAGCTTGACGACGACTACGGCAAACTGATCCGCGATCGCGCTCACGATTCCATCTCGCTTGGCGTCGCCCATCAGGCCAAAGCTCGCGAACTGGCCGACAAATTCGGCTACGTCGAACCCAATATGTGGACCGGCGTTGGCCGCGCGCGCTCGGGCTGCGGCGCGGCTCTTGTTGGTTCGACCGATCAGGTTTTGTCGAAAATAGAAGAATACCAGGAGATGGGCATCCGGGCCTTCATCTTCTCGGGCTACCCCCACATCGACGAGTGCGTTCACTTTGGTAAACGCGTCCTCCCCGAACTAAAGACTGTTTCCCTGCCAGAGGCTTACGGCCGCGTGCCCGCCTCAACCCCCGCCACGCCTCTCGGCGTCGGAGAAAGAAAATAATGGATCGCGTTACCCTTACCGAAGACCTCAGCTTGTCCCGCATTGTCTATGGCATGTGGCGGCTGGACGAAGCCGACGACACCTCGCCCGCCCACATCGAAGCCAAGGTTGAGGCCTGTCTTGAGCAAGGCATCACCACCATCGATCAGGCCGACATCTATGGCCTCTATAAATCCGAAAGCCTCTTCGGCGGCGCGTTGAAATCCTCATCCTTGCGCGACAAGATCGAACTGATCTCGAAGACCGATATCGTGGTACCCTGCGGCGCCTTCCCGAACGCGCGCGTCAAGCACTACGACACCACGGCCAAGCACATCAACGCGCAGGTCGAATGCTCGCTGAAGCTGATGCACACCGACCACCTCGATCTTTTGCTGATCCACCGCCAAGACCCTTTCATGGATCACCACGAGACCGGCGAAGCGCTTGATAGGCTTGTCGAAAGCGGCAAAATCCGCGCGGTGGGTGTGTCGAACTTCCGCCCGTGGGATTTCTCGCTCTTGCAGTCCGCAATGGACAACGATCTGGTCGTCAATCAAATCGAGCTTAGCCTGTCGTGCTTTGACGCTTTCACCAACGGCGACCTCGCCTTCCTGCAGGAAAACGAGATCGCTCCGATGGCATGGTCACCGCTTGGCGGCGGAGGCCTGATGTCCGGCGACGGCGTTGTGCAGACTGTTTTGAGCCGCATTGCGAATGATACCGGAACCGATGCCGCTGCGGTGGCAACCGCGTGGCTGCTGGCCCATCCATCAGGCATCCTGCCGGTGATGGGCACCAACAATATCAACCGCATCAAGAAACTGTCGGACGCCACAAAGGTGCCAATGGAGCGCGAAACATGGTTCGAGCTTTACTCAGCC
Source organism: Boseongicola sp. (assembly GCF_057460485.1). Taxonomy (NCBI): domain Bacteria; kingdom Pseudomonadati; phylum Pseudomonadota; class Alphaproteobacteria; order Rhodobacterales; family Paracoccaceae; genus Boseongicola; species Boseongicola sp. The sequence goes on along the minus strand of NZ_JBVCWP010000118.1, from coordinate 3,863 downwards.
GCCGTCGGACACGAGGTCCCATGACATGGCTGACGGAGGCATTCCCCCAATGACCGCCTTCACCCCCGGCCCCGACACGGCGCGCGCATTTCGCGATGCTTTGGGCTGTTTTGCAACCGGCGTCACAATCATCACCTGCAAGACAGAAGACGGCCCCCTTGCGATCGCAGCAAACAGCTTTTCGTCGCTCTCGCTTGATCCGGCCCTTGTCTTGTGGTCGCCGGCCAAAACCTCTCGCCGGTTCCCAGCGTTCAATGCCGCAACCCACTACGCCATCCACGTGCTGACAGCCGACCAAGCCGCCCTGTGCCAGACCTTTGCCCGCGACGGCGCCGCTTTTGATGGCGTCGCATGGGTGCCCGGCACCCACGGCGTACCACTGATCGACGGCTGTCTTGCCCGATTTGAATGCACGCGCCACGCCATCCATGACGGCGGCGATCACGTGATCATCGTCGGCGAAGTGACCCAAGCAGAAATGACCCAAGGCGCACCCCTTGTGTTCTCAAAAGGATCATATGGACGCTTTACAGATACCGATTAAGAACCGACAGTAAGTCGCACGACAGGCCCCAAAAAACAAAAAATATGGGCCACTAGGGAGGATAAACGCCATGGCGTTTTTACATGGGCTGCTTTGGCCCTTTCAGACTTGGAACGACTACGTTCTGAGAATTGGACGTGCCATATCGCTCGTCGCCATCGCATTGATGGTACTTGCGATCCTTATCCAAGTCTTCTTCCGCTACGCTTTGAACAACGCCCTGCCATGGCCAGATGAGGCTGCGCGCTTCATGATGCTCTGGATGACCGGCTTCATGGCCCCTTTGGCCTACCGACAGGGTGGGTTCGTCGCTATCGACATGCTGATCGAAGCGCTGCCCAAAGCGATCGGCTCAGCACTCAGCCTTTGCCTCCTCATTATCTCAGGGTTCGTCCTCGTGATGGCCGTTCAGATTGGCTGGGGCGAGGTTACCGGCTTCTCTGGAAAATTCGCCACATCCTCGCTGTTCGTACCCGGCAACGGCTCCGGATTTTGCGAAGCGCTTGGCGCCAAAGGCGTCGGCAGTGGGCCTTGGTGTCGCGTACCACGATCCTGGATGATGCTGTCGTTCTTTCTCGGCATGTCGTTCATGTTGATCGTCAACATCGAAATGGTTTTGCGCACGCTTATCACCCTCCTCGGAGGCGAGGTCAGAGACCTCACCCCCTCCGATGCTGAAGCCCTGGTGGAGTAAAAAACATGCTGATCTGGTTCCTCCCCATCTTCCTCATCTTCCTTATGATCGGTCTTCCGGTGTTCTTTGGCCTGCTTGCCGCTCCGGGAATCTTGTTGTTCCTTAGCGCCTCTGCTGAAGGGGCCGCCGATCCCACAAAGGAACTCACGCTCCTTTACCGAAACGTTTACAATGGCATGGACAGCTTCCCGCTGATGGCGATCCCGTTCTTCATGCTGGCAGGCGAACTTATGAACAAAGGCGGCATTACCGAACGCCTTGTCGAATTCTCACAGGCCCTGATGGGCCATTTTCGGGGCGGCCTCGCCCACGTGAACATCCTGTCGTCCATGCTGTTTGCAGGCCTCTCCGGCTCTGCTGTAGCTGACACATCGGCACTGGGCTCCATGCTGATCCCGGCGATGGAAAAGCAGGGTTACACCCGCCGCTTCGCCGCCGCCGTTACAGCCGCCTCATCCGTCATCGGCCCGATCATCCCGCCCTCCGGCATCATGATAATCTACGCCTATGTTATGGGCGAAAGCGTCGCCGCCCTCTTCCTTGCAGGCATCGTCCCCGGCGTCATGATCGGCCTTGGTCTGATGGCTGTCGTGCGCCTGATGGCCAACAAATATGATCTGCCAAAGGCAGAGCGCATCGTGCGCAAAGGCATGACCCTCACAAAACGCGAATACTGGGCCAGCTTCGTCCTTCTGCGCCTGAATATCGGCTGGCTGATCTTCGCGCTGTTCCGTGGCACCACGGGCATCGCAGGCGGTGAAGAGCCATCTTCTATCGTGGTCCTTGTCACCTTCCTTGTCGCTGTTCTCGCCTCCCACGTTCTTCTGATGAACATGCGTGGCCGCATTCACAGCGACTTTCGCATGGTCACCAAACGCGCGGTCGTGCCCCTGCAAACACCGATCCTGATCCTGGGAGGTATCCTTCTGGGCGTCTTCACCCCAACCGAGGCCGCAGCCGTCGCCGTGTTCTACGCGATCGTCGTCGCCTTCTTCGTGTTGAAAACCATGACGCTGGCCGACCTGCCAGGCGTGCTCAGCCGCTCTTCCATGACCTCGGCTGTGGTACTCCTCCTTGTGGGGGGCGCGATGGCGTTCAAAACCGTGGTCTCGCTCTCGTATGCTCCGCAAATCCTTGCGGATTACGTCCTAAGCCTGTCGGAAAACCCACTGGTCCTGCTGTTCCTGATCAACATCCTGCTGTTCATCGTCGGCATGTTCCTTGATGCGGGTCCCGCGATCATCATCCTCGGCCCGATCCTGGGTCCGATATTCGTCGACTTGGGCGTTCACCCGGTCCACTTCGCAATCATCATGTCGGTGAACCTTACCGTCGGGTTGGCAACCCCGCCTATGGGTCTGGTGCTCTTTGTCGCCTCCTCCGTTTCGGGGGAAAAGGTGCAAACCATCGCACGGGCCATCCTGCCATTCCTCGCCGTCGAGGTATTGGTGATCTTCCTGATCACCTACATCCCGGCCATTTCGATGACGATCCCGAGACTAACCGGGTTCGTTCAATGACCAAAAGCAACCTAATAGGGAGAGATACATGCTAAAGGGTCTTACAACAGCGGCACTCGCTGCAACGATGATCGCCGGTTCGGCGTTCATGGCCAACGCGGCGGATTTCACAATCCGCGCAACAGCCAACTCAAACGAGAACGACGAAGACTATGACGGTCTTGTCGTTTTCAAAAACTTCGTAGAGCAAGCCTCGAACGGCGCAATCGAAGTCGAGATGTTTATCGGCACACAGCTTTGCTCGAATGGCGCTGAATGCCTGCAGGGCGTGGCTGACGGCAACATCGACGTCTACATTTCGACCTCGGGCGGTGCCTCCGGCATCTTCCCCTTCGTTCAGGTTCTTGACCTGCCCTACCTGATGGCCGACGACCGCGTGGCTGAAGGCGTGTTGGAAAACAGCACCGGCTTCATGAAAACCATGAAGGAAATGACGCTGGCAGCTTCCGGCGACACCATCCGCCTGATGACCATCGGTAACACTGGTGGCTGGCGCAACTTCGCGAACACGCAGCGCCGTGTTGCGATGCCCGCCGATATGGAAGGCCTCAAGATCCGCACCGTGGTCGCCGACCTTCCACAGGAGCTGGTGAAATCGCTTGGCGCCTCACCTACTCCGATCCCATGGCCCGAGCTGTTCACATCGTTCCAGACGGGCGTTGTCGAAGGCTCCAAGAACGGCATCACCGACATCATGGGCATGAAGTTCCCGGATGCTGGCCTGCAGTTCGTCACGCTTGACGGTCACGCCTACATGGGCGCGCTGTGGTTCATGAACAATGAAAAGTTCCAGTCCATGCCAGACGACATGAAGCGCGTTGTGGTCGATGGCTTCTACCAGCTGCAGCAGGCAACATTTGCCTCGCCAAAGCGTAAGTCGATCGCTGCCTACACGGAATTCCAGGAAGGGGGCGGGGACCTTTACGTGCCGACACCTGTCGAGAAAGCCGCGTTCAAAGAAGCCGCGACACCTGTGTTCAGCTGGTTTGAAGAGAACGTCGACGGTGGCGCACAGATCCTCGAAGCGCTGACAGGTACTGTTGCTTCGGTTGAAGGCGACATCGAAGCCGCACGGAGCGCCGACCTGAACTAAGGCTCAGCGGTT
>NZ_JBVCWP010000117.1:0-11473 GCF_057460485.1 Boseongicola sp. | reverse complement strand
CTGCTCTTTAAACAGAACCGGTAGCGAGAACGCCCCGATGAAGACGAGAATCACAATCGGCACGACTGTCCATGCAACTTCGATCGGCGTGTTGTGAGTGAATGTTTTTGGCTCAGGATGGACGCGCTTGTTGAAGCGTAAAATCACATACAGCAAAAGTCCCACAACAAAGAGCGTGATGATCGAAATGATCACCAGCAAGAAGTTATCCAGCCAAACCAGATCCTGCATGATGCCAGTGGCTTGGGGCTGAAAGCCCATCAAGCCGTCCGTGGGCTGGCCAATGATCTGAAGGTCCTGAGCGAGAGCGGAGCCTGCCGCGCCAAAAGTGGCGCCCAGTCCGGTAAGAAAGGTCGAAAGACGCATGTCGAAGATGGTCCTGTTTTTGTTGGTGTTCCCTTGCCGCGCAAGAAACCTCACGCGGCACTGTTGTTCTTGGCGCCTTAGAAATCATATTAGGCCCTAGGGAACAAGACACTGAGTTGCGGCATTCAGCCGCCTGTGCCCCCGCGAAAAGGATAAAAAATGGCCGAGACAGCCCCCTTCCGCCCATTCGAGACTCTGCTTAACGAGGCCCGCGCGCTTGCAATGTTGCGCAAGGCTGTCGCAGGGGCTGATGACGGCGAATTGTTCCTGGAACGCCGCCGCTCGGAAATGTTGTCCTTCGACGATGGACGGCTCAAAAACGCCAGTTATGACGCAGGACAAGGCTTTGGTTTGCGCGCTGTAAAGGGCGAAACCGCTGGATATGCTCACTCTACCGAGATCACCGAACACGCCCTGAAGCGCGCCGTCGATACCGCGCGTCTGGCTGTCGGAGACGGCGGCGGCACCCTCGCTGAGGCCCCGCACGCGACAAATCAAAAGCTCTACGGTGACACGGATCCGATGGCGGATGCGGAATTTCCCGTCAAGATCGAAACACTTTGTGAAATCGACGCCTATGCCCGCGCCTTGGATAAACGCGTCATTCAGGTCTCCGCAGCCCTTGCTGCCTCCATTCAGGAAGTGGTGATTCTCCGCCCCGAAGGCCACTCCGTCACCGATACCCGCCCGATGACCCGCCTCAACGTGTCGATCATCGTCGAGGAAAATGGCCGTCGCGAAAGCGGCAATTCCGGCAGCGGCGGGCGTTACGCGCTGACCGGCCTCATCGACCCGGACCACTGGAAATCCACCGCCCGAGAAGCCCTGCGTATCGCTCTCGTCAACCTCGAGGCCGTTCCCGCCCCGGCAGGCGTCATGGACGTCGCACTGGGCCCCGGATGGCCCGGCATCCTGTTGCACGAAGCCATCGGCCACGGCCTTGAAGGCGACTTCAACCGCAAAGGCTCTTCCGCGTTTTCCGACCTCATGGGCAAACAAATCGCCTCCAAAGGCGTCACCGTCCTTGATGACGGCACCATCCCCGACCGTCGCGGCTCGATCACCGTTGACGACGAAGGCACGCCCGGCGCAAAAAACACCCTGATCGAAGATGGCGTCCTTGTCGGCTACATGCAGGACCGCCAAAACGCCCGCCTCATGGGGGTGGCCGCCACCGGCAACGGACGCCGCGAAAGCTATGCCCACGCGCCCATGCCCCGCATGACCAACACCTACATGCTGTCGGGCGACGCAAACCCCGAAGATATCGTCGCGGATGTAAAAGACGGCATCTACGCCATCGGCTTCGGCGGCGGTCAGGTCGACATCACGTCGGGCAAATTCGTCTTCTCCTGCACGGAAGCCTACAGGGTGAAAAACGGCAAGGTCGGAGCCCCCGTTAAAGGTGCCACCCTGATCGGAGATGGCGCCACCGCCCTCAAGCAAATCCGCGCCATTGGCAACGACATGAAACTCGACCCTGGTGTGGGAAACTGCGGCAAAAACGGGCAATGGGTGCCGGTTGGCGTCGGGCAGCCAACGCTTTTGATCGGCGGTCTGACCGTGGGTGGCTCGGCGGCCTAAAAAGAAAAGGCGTCCAAGAAATCGGATGTCCGCAGAGGGTCCAAAGCCGATCTGTGTCCTCCTTTTGCGACCTCAAACAAGGCCGCCGGTGCGGCGTCGTATCAATTTGATGCTCAAGTGGGATTGCGTGCGGAGATCACCCAAGAGGACGTCGGCGCCCAGATACCATTCCCGTCCCGTTCCAGACCCTCAAAGAAAGTGCGCATCTCGCGTTCGATTTCGGGGCGCTTGGCCTCGGCAAGCGCCTCTCCGGCCTCGCGGAAGACTTCGCCGGCTGGACCGATTGCCAACGCGAATGCGATGCATTCTTCCGGGGTTGTGCCGACCATAATCTTTTCGTCCACGCGGGTGAAAGTAACGTCCTCATAGCCAGCGCTTTTCATCATTAAGCCCGTCGTTTCCTGATTGCCCATTGAGAATGGGCCGGGTCCACACGAGTCTGCGTCTTCGCCCGGAGGCGGGAGATGGCGAAGGGCGATGTCCTTTGCTGCCTGCCAGGCCGGGTTTTCTTCGCGACGACGCCAGACGATATGTGTCATCTGTCCGCCTGGCTTGAGCGCCAGACGCATGCGCCGCAATGCTGGAACGGGGTTCGTAAAGAACATGGTTCCGAACCGCGCGACCACGTAGTCAAATTCGTTTTCGGGCAGCGCGATCTCTGCATCCCCACGGCGAAACTCGGCGTTCGTGTGACCCTGTGCAGCAGCGTCTTCGCGCGCTTGTTCCAGGAAAGCATCGACGCAATCGATACCAACGACGCGCCCAGTGGAGCCGACCATCTCGACAACTTGCAGCGACATATCTCCCCAGCCGCAGCCGACGTCGAGCACTGACATCCCTTTTTTGATGGGCAAATTCGGAATTACTGCAGCGGAATGGCGTGACAGCCCGCCCTGTAAGATGTGCCTATATTTTGTGAATTTTGGTTCCAGAACCGAGTTCCAGAACTTCACAAAATCCGTGTCGTCTTCATTGTCCAAAGCCATGCTTCGTCCTCCCTTTCTGAGATCCATATCACAGGCGGAGCGGCTTCCCTAATTCTCGCAGGGCCCTGCGATCCCTTCTGTTTGGAACGATGATTTTAGCAAATGTTTCCCGTGGTCAGGGGTCGCTCGTCCGCGCAAAACTGGCTTCCACCTTCGCCTCACGCTCGCCTAGTCTTTGGGTCAGAAAATCCCGGGTGAGGGTAGAGCCCTCTGCCCTGCACACTCAAAGCCCGCGTTTTCAGATTGGTTGACCTTACGCGGACAACGCTGCGTCGCGCACCTTCACCGCAAGCTTCTCAAACACGGATTTCACTTCTGCGGGTGTGGCACGATCAAGCACAGCTTCCGAAATGTCCGCTTCGCTCCAGACCACGGTTTTCGCCGGGTCGTGCAACATGGCCCAATCTGCGAAAAGGCGTTCGGTCACCGGCTCTGACATCAGCTTGGTCATGTCAATATGTCGGTCGTCGCGCAAGATACGCTCAAAGGCCGCCTGCACCTTGTCCGCGGGCCGCTCCAGCAATTGCAGATAGATGTCGTGTCGGCAAACAAGCGCGCCGGTTATGTCGTTGCGCGTATTGCATCGACGGGCGTCAAGCAAGATACCGCCAAGAGAATGCGCAGCGTAACCAAAGGGCTGCGAACTGTGAATGATCTGGATAAGGTCAGAAATGGCGCGCGCTCCTTTTAACACCGGGCCAAACTGAAGCCGGGCAGGAGACCGGTGAGATTCTCCGTAGGGTGAAAGAACCTTATGCGTTCGGCTTCGCGATATCTCAGGCGAAATTTACACGGCGCCATCGGTTGCCACAAACATGCCCTTCGGTCTTTTCTCTATCGCAAGCCAGTCACCGAGTATTGGGTTGACGATGCGGTTCGCCGTGCGCCTGCACGGAGGCATTGCCAACGTCATACCGACGTCGCCTTTTCGCGCATTTTTCCGGTGTATTAACGGCGAACGTCTTTGCGGCCACATCGCCGCGCCTCTTGAAATTCCATGTGACGCCGGTCTCACCAATTATCACGCCGCAAAGGCGGGCGATATTCAACACGAACGGGACAAAGGCTGTTGAAGCGGCGCGCCTCCTGTCGCCATCGGTTTGCCGGCCTACCCGGCACGCCTAGCCAACATCCCCGACCCGCCGCTGATCTCGGCCCTGCGGGGCTCAGGTATCGTTTCCGGCCTCGCACGCGGCGTCGACGTGGTATTCCCCAAGGAAACGTCGTCATAGCTCAAGAGATTGAAGAAGAGGGCATACACATCAGCGAGACACCCATTCACCAAACGCCCCACGCGCGGCGTTTCCCACGCTGCAACCGCCCATTGTTTCAGGCCTTGCCCAAGCCGTTATCGTCTTTGAGGCCGCCGCAAAATCCGGCAGCCTCATCGCCGCACGGATAGCCCTTGATCCAGGCCGCGATGTCCTCGCGGTTCCCGGCCATCCCTTCGACGCCCACGCCTCTGGCTGCAATATGCTGATCCGAGACGGCGCCGCTCTGGAGCGATCCGCCAAAGACATCCTCGAAGCGCTCGAACGTCCGGAACCGGCCCGCCAGCCACGCTTTGCGCCTTCAAGAGCAGCCCGACCGCACCAAGCCTGCGACCCTTGGCCTGCGCCAGCAAATACTAGATCGTCTCAGCCCTTCCCCAGTCCTCAAAGATCAAGTGATCCGAGACCTGAACCTCAGCGTCGATGGTCTCCTCCCGGTAATCGCTATCCTGGAAATCCAAGGCGCTCTCCAACGGGATGCTGGTGGGATGTTGAGAGGGATGAAATGACCGCAAAGGCGGCGCATCCAAGCATCACTTACCCCCCCGGACGACATGCGCCGTTGACAAGTTCAGATCCGCGCCCACATGTTCCGCCGCCAAGACCCCCGGTTTCTTTGAAAGGTTTTTCATGCCCGTCGTCGTTGTCGAATCTCCGGCTAAAGCCAAGACAATAAACAAATATCTCGGCTCTGATTACACCGTTCTGGCCAGTTACGGCCACGTTCGCGACTTGCCGCCCAAGGATGGTTCCGTCGATCCAGACAACGCGTTTTTGATGAAATGGGAGATCGCTTCCGATTCGAAGAAGCACATCAAAGCGATTGTAGACGCCCTGAAAGACGACCCAGTGCTGATCCTCGCAACTGACCCCGACCGCGAAGGCGAGGCGATCAGCTGGCACCTTGAGGAGGCGCTCCGCGCCCGCAAAGCCATCAAAAAAGACACGCCCGTCAGTCGCGTCGTCTTCAATGCGATCACTAAATCTGCCGTCACCGAGGCGATGCAGAACCCACGCGAAGTAGACATCGATCTGGTCGAGGCCTACCTCGCCCGCCGTGCGCTGGACTACCTCGTTGGCTTCAACCTTTCGCCCGTGCTGTGGCGCAAACTGCCCGGCGCCAAATCTGCAGGTCGTGTTCAGTCGGTTTGCTTGCGCCTCATCGTCGAGCGCGAGATGGAGATCGAAAAGTTTCACGCTCAGGAATACTGGACCGTCAAATCACTGCTCGCCACGCCGCGCGGACAAGAATTTGAAGCGCGTCTCACGGTCCTTGGTGGCAAGAAGCTCGACAAGTTCGACATTTCAAACAGCACCGCAGCCGAACTTGCCGTACAAGCCATCGAGAGCCGCGACCTGACCGTCAAATCCGTCGAGGCCAAACCCGCCTCGCGCAATCCGTCGCCACCCTTCATGACCTCGACCCTGCAACAGGAAGCTAGCCGCAAGTTCGGCTTTGGTGCGCGACAGACGATGCAGGTCGCCCAACGGCTCTATGAGGCCGGACACATCACTTATATGCGGACTGACGGCATCGACATGGCCCCCGAAGCGGTTGCCGCTGCTCGTGATGCAATCAAGAACCGTTACAACGCCCAATACGTCCCCGACAGCCCGCGTGTCTATAAAAACAAGGCAAAGAACGCTCAGGAAGCGCACGAATGTATCCGCCCGGCGGAGATGACAGCCGACGCTGAGAGCTTGGATTTACGCGACGCGGACCAGAAAAAACTCTATGACCTGATCTGGAAACGCACGCTCGCGAGCCAGATGGCCGCCGCACGAATGGAACGAACAACGGTCGATATCGCCAGCCGCGATGGGCAAATTGAACTGCGCGCGACCGGTCAGGTCATGCTGTTTGACGGCTTCATCCGCGTCTATGAAGAAGGCCGCGACGATGTTGTCGACGACGATGACAAACGGTTGCCACAGATCATGGACGGCGAAAAGACCGATAAGAAATCCGTCTCGCCCGAGCAGCATTTCACCCAACCGCCGCCGCGCTACACAGAAGCCACGCTGGTCAAACGGATGGAAGAACTAGGCATCGGTCGCCCGTCGACCTATGCCTCGATCGTCACAACAATTCAGGATCGTGGCTACGTCCACAAAGACAAGAACCGCCTTTTCCCCGAAGACAAAGGCCGTCTCGTCATTGCCTTCCTCGAGAATTATTTCAGCCGTTACGTCGGCTACGAGTTTACCGCGAACCTTGAAGAAGAGCTTGACGATATCACAGCTGGCAGCCGCGAATGGCAGGATGTCCTGGCGCGGTTCTGGCGTGATTTCAAAGCTGCAATTGAAGAAACAGCCGATCTTCGGATCACCGAAGTCCTTGAAAAGATAAATGAGGTTCTCGAACCACACCTTTTCCCGCCGACAGAAGAAGGCGGCGATCCGCGGCTTTGCCCGAACTGCGGCTTGGGACGTCTTTCGATGCGCACGGCTCGATCCGGCGGCGCTTTCATTGGCTGCTCGAACTACCCCGAATGCCGCTACACACGTGCCTTCGGTCCTCCGGGGTCTGAACCCGAAAGCTCAATCCCGCCCGAGGGCAAAATGCTCGGCGAGGATGCTGGCGACAACATCTGGGTCCACAAAGGCCGTTTTGGCCCCTACGTCCAGCGCGGTGAACTGACCGAGGAGAACAAGAAACCACCTCGTCAGTCGATCCCCAAGGATTGGCCGCCTGAGGATGTTGAACTCGAACAGGCCCTTAAACTTCTGTCGCTGCCGAGAAAAATCGGACCGCACCCAGAAGACGGTGTGCCGATCTGGTCGAATATCGGGCGCTATGGCCCCTATCTGAAATACGCCGAAAGCACGTCCGATCGCGGCGGCGTCAACGCCAACCTGGAAAGCATTGACGAGGTCTGGAGCGTTGGGATGAACCGTGCTGTCGAACTGATCGCGGCAAAGCTGGCGTCACGGGGCGCGCGCGGGGCGGCTAAAACATTGAAAGATCTGGGCGAACATCCCGAAAGCGGCGGTCCGATTGCCATCATGGACGGAAAGTACGGACCATACGTGAAATGGGAAAAGGTCAATGCGACCCTGCCCAAGGACACCGATCCCGAGGCCCTTACAATTGAGATGGCTGTGGAACTGATCAACGAAAAAGCCGGCAGCAAGGGCAAGAAAAAGCCGGCCCGCAAGAAGAAAGCGTCCTGATAGCGCTGCACTGCGGCGATTGACTTTGAGCAGACCTAGCGTCAAACCCTCTCGCGACAGATACAGAGGAGATCGCGCATGAAAAAAGTCTTTCCCAATGCCACAATGGCCCTGGAGGACGTCTTGCGCGATGATATGCTCATTGCAGCCGGCGGATTTGGTCTTTGCGGCATCCCCGAGCTTCTCTTGCAAGCAATCAAAGAAAGCGGCGTTAAAAACCTGACGTTTGCGTCCAATAACGCGGGCGTAGATGACTTTGGTATCGGCATCTTGTTGCAGACCAAGCAGGTCAAAAAGATGATCTCGTCCTACGTCGGCGAGAACGCAGAATTTATGCGGCAGTATCTTTCTGGCGAGTTAGAACTTGAGTTCAATCCGCAAGGCACCTTGGCCGAACGCATGCGCGCTGCTGGCTGCGGCATCCCGGGTTTTTACACCAAAACAGGCGTCGGCACGGTCATCGCCGACGGCAAAGAACACAAAGACTTCAACGGCGAAACCTATATTCTCGAAGAAGGCATCTTCGCCGATCTTTCCATCATCAAAGCGTGGAAAGCCGATGAAACCGGCAACCTTGTGTTTCGCAAGACTGCCCGGAACTTCAACCCACCGGCTGCCATGTGTGGTAAAATTTGTGTGGCTGAAGTCGAAGAGATTGTGCCAGTTGGCAGTCTCGACCCTGACAACATCCACTTGCCCGGCATCTATGTCAGCCGCCTCATTCAGGGCGATCACGAAAAACGCATTGAACAGCGCACGACAAGACCGCGCCCTGACGGGGCAACACGCAAGCCGGAGGACGCATAATGCCCAATGACGCAAAAGGCTGGGATCGCAATCAGATGGCCGCGCGCGCGGCGAACGAACTTGAAGACGGCATGTATGTGAACCTTGGCATCGGAATTCCGACGCTTGTGGCGAATTATGTCGGCGACAAGGACATCACGCTTCAATCCGAGAACGGCATGTTGGGTATGGGTCCGTTTCCGTTTGAGGGCGACGAAGATCCTGACCTGATCAATGCGGGTAAACAGACGATTACCGAACTAGACCGCACGGCGTACTTCGACAGTGCGCAGTCCTTCGGCATGATCCGGGGCGGCAAGATTGCCGCGGCTATTCTTGGCGCGATGGAAGTTGCGGAAAACGGCGACCTCGCAAATTGGATGATCCCCGGCAAACTGGTCAAAGGCATGGGCGGCGCGATGGATCTCGTGGCCGGAGTCGGGCGTGTGATCGTGGTGATGGATCACACCAGCAAGCACGGCGATTCCAAGATTCTGAAAGAATGCACCTTGCCACTGACCGGCAAGGGGGTTGTGGATATGATTATCACCAACCTCGGCGTCCTTGATGTGGTTGAGGGTGGTCTCAAAATTGTTGAGCTTGCCGACGGCGTGACCGAGGCGGAAATGCGCGCGGCAACGGCCGGAACTATTCTTTAGGGACTGGCCAAATTCACAAAGAAATCAGCGTCTCTAAGGGGCGCTCTTTGCGGGTTCAGGGCGACTCTGAGGCTGATCTGACGTTTTTTATTGCCACGCCTAAGTCAGCGCGGATCATACCGCTGTCCGAAAGCATTTTTCGGCACTGGCGCAGGCGTAAAGCTTGTTGAAACACGGGTTGCAAACGCAATAGCCGATGGCTTGAGGGTTATCCCTCTCTGCCATTTTGTGAATGCGCCACACGCCAGCCACCCGCAATGGGCAGACGCGTTCAGCGTATAACCGCAGCTTCGAACCTATGCTGGGCTAAAACGCCGAATAACTGTTTATAAATTCGAAACAGCTTCATATTGTTGCCTAGATCTGTTGCTAATCGACAGGCAATGGCAATGAGCAGTCTTTCACACCCACCTCGCGCATCCAACCCAGCGCCCCCATCGCGCCGCTGGCGTGACTATGTGTTGCTTGGCGGGCTGGTCTTTTTGGTACTGGCGGGTCTTGTGGGCCTTGCAGTTGCAACGGGATGGGAAGACACCATGGCCGCTTTGCGTGGCCTCTCGGTAGCTGAAATCATTGCTCTTTTGGCGCTTAGCCTTGTTAATTACGGCCTTCGCGGCGTCCGCTGGCATCTCTTTGCGAACCGACTTGGGCTTCCAACGCAATTGGGGCAGAATCTGCGCCATTTCCTTGGTGGCTTCGCCATGTCCGTGACGCCCGGCCGGATCGGTGAGCTTGTCCGTATGCGCTGGCTTCAACGCGAATCCGGGTGGGCCTTTGATCGAACTGCGCCCTTGGTGCTGGTTGATCGCTCATCAGATCTCGCCGCGATGGCAATCCTTCTTGCGCTCGCCCTTGCGTTTTCAACGACCGGCGTCGTCGGCGGAGCGCCGGTTGCAATTCTTGCGCTGATCGCAGCCTTTGTCGCCACACGCCCGCGACTGATGCGAATGGCTGGTGACACTGCGCATTTGGCAAGCGCACGCCGCTTTCCACGCCTGTTTGCGCGTGTCCGCCGCGCTTCGAAATCACTATCAGCCTTCCAGGGCCCCACTGTGCTTGTGGCCGCCGGCGCGCTTGGCGTGATCGGTTGGCTGGCGGAAGGCTGGGCCTTTCATCTTTTGCTGGTTTGGATGGGAGCAGAGGTTGGCTTCTGGAGCGCTGTCGGCATCTTTATCTTTGCGACGCTTGCCGGTGGCCTGACAGGTGCACCCGGCGGTCTTGGCGGCGCGGAAGTCGCAATGGTTGCCCTTTTACTGGGCTACGGTGTTCCGATTGAAATTGCCCTGCCTGCCACACTTATCATCCGCTTAACCACACTCTGGTTTGCCATCGCAATCGGCCTTCTCGTCTTCCCTTTGGCGGAACGACGCTCGAAAATGAGCACAATATGACCTGGAAAACAACGGACTATACCGGCTGGGGTCGCGTTCACAGCGCGACCGGGCAACTTGCCCGGCCAGAACGCACAACTGCTCTGGCGGCGCTGGTGAAGGCGACGCCTGCTCCCGCGCTTGGCATGCGTCGCAGCTACGGCGATGCCTGCCTCAACGACGGTGGTCGCATGATCGACATGACACGGTTGGACCGAGTCCTTGATTTTGATCCGCAAACCGGTGCGCTTCATGTCGAAGCGGGCGCACAAATCGGCCAGCTTCTGAAAATTTTTGCGCCAAAAGGCTGGCTGCCCCCGGTGATGCCGGGGACTGGACTTGCCACTGTTGGCGGCGCCATCGCAATGGATGTCCACGGCAAGAACCACCACGGTGCAGGATCCTTTGGGGTCCATGTGACGGAAATTACTCTTATGACGCCCAATGGTCCCAAGGTCCTGACATTAAAAAAGAACATGACCCTGTATAAGGCAACGATTGGTGGGCTGGGGCAAACCGGGCCGATTGTTTCAGCGCGCCTGCAGATGTTGCGTGCCAAAGGCGATGTCATGATCGTAACCGAGCGTCGGGTCGAAGGCTGGGATGAATTTCTGGCCCTGCTGGACGCCTCGGAGGCCACATATACCGTAGGTTGGATTGATGCGACGGCGCGCGGCGATCAGCTGGGACGTGGCATTCTGGAAGAAGCCGAAACCGGGGCTGGACTGGTGCCCGCCGCCAAGCGCGGCAAACGTATTCCGGTTGATGCGCCGGGGTTTGCCCTCGCGCCTTCAGTCATTCGGATGTTCAATGCCGCATACTGGCGGCGTGTCCCTGACAAGGGGCGCACAGTGGTCAAACCGATTGACGACTTCTTTTTCCCGCTCGATAAAGTCCATGACTGGAACCGTCTTTATGGCAAAACCGGGTTTCATCAATTCCAATGCGTCGTTCCAATCGAGGCCGCGGACGCCCTTCGCGCAATGCTCGAGCGGATCGCGGGATCAGGACTGGCCTCGCCCTTGGCTGTCTTGAAACGCATGGGAGCCGGCCGCGCCGGCTATATGTCCTTCCCGATGGAGGGTTATACACTGGCGGTCGATTTTCCGAACCGAAGTGCCGCCGCCCGCCTTATCGGCGAACTAGAAGCCGCCACGGTAGACGCTGGCGGACGCATCTATCTCGCGAAGGACGCCCTTGCAGGGCCGGAAACGGTGCGTGGGATGTATCCTGACTTTTCTGTCTGGAGCAAAGCCGTGAAATCAGCCGATCCCCAT
>NZ_JBVCWP010000116.1:0-11518 GCF_057460485.1 Boseongicola sp. | reverse complement strand
GTTTCAGAAGGCCGGCAAGGATAGCTTTGAAGCCGTAGCCCGCTCTTACGGCGACGCAAACAAGGGCTTCCAGGCGATTGTCTCCGAGTACACGAATTATTCGAAGAAGGCGTTTGAGGACGGCGCTCGCACGCTTGAGCAACTCGTCGGTGCAAAGTCGGTCGAGCAAGCAATCGAAGTCCAGTCTCAGTACGTCAAAACGGCTTACGAGGCCCACGTTGCCGAGATGACGAAGCTCGGTGAGATGTATACCAGCCTGGTGCAGAGTGCGTTCAAGCCTCTGGCTCGCTAAGAACGTCTCCTAAGTACTTCGCGTTTAGGGATCGAAGGTCCGGGGCTCTGCCTCGGGCCTTTTTTGTGACCGCACCTGTTGCGCCGTTGTGCTTCCCCCAGGGGGGCGGTGGGGGCCCATGATCATGGTAGGGGACCCTATGGTTTTCTTGCATCTTAGGTTCAAAGGTCAGCAGGCGGACGATTGTTGTGAGAAGTTTGAATGATTGAGGAGGGTGCGTCTTGGCAATATCGAAAGGCGACGTGATTTCATTGATGAATGAGTTTCACGACACGGTCATGTTCAAGAAGGGGACGGCGGAAGATCAAGCGGCGTTCTTCCTGCATCCCGAGCCGCGTATCTTTATCCCTCACGGCGAGGACCTCTCACTTCAGACCAACTATGAAATTCACCAGAAGCTGACTGACGAGCGGCACATCGTGCTTGAGCCGTTCAACATCACGCCGCTATGCGACGACCCTGAGCGCGCCCACGCGGTAGGCGCCGTCTATTGGGAGGGCCGCCCTGTCGGATCGCCTGATGGCGGCCTGATCAAGTGCATCGTCGGCGAGGACTGGATTGTCCAGCGCATCTCGTCGGGCGAGCTTAAGATCGCGCTATACATCAATTCCTATCATCGCTTCTTGCCTGACTCCGCGCCAATCGACCTCAAGTGAGCGCTTGCGGCGGTGTGCTTCCCCGGGCCCCCTATGGGACCCAGCAGTACGAGATAGGGGGGTCCCATCTCCCACGCTAGTTGCCAGAGTGTTGCGGTGTTGCAGTTAGAGAGGGGCGTCATAGTCCGGCCATCCACTCTGAGGTTTGGGCCACAAGCTGGGGCCTTGGCAGGTCTATCTCATTGGGGCCGCTGCGGGTTCGCTTTACGGAGTTCGAGGAACTCATTTAGATGAAGTTCGCATTGCTCATATTTTGACTGGCTGAGTCTCCCGCGAAATAGCTCATGGCGCAGCCAGACTTCGTAAGTGTTGACCACGTCGCTCTCGCAATAAGCGGCAATCTCTTGAATTTTGCCATCACGGAAATAGCTCTCGACCTCACTTCCGGCAATGCCATCGGGTTTCCCCGGCAAACCCATCACTCTGCAAATCTCATGCAGCGTTGCTCGGCACTGAGGATTAAACGACGCAAGCACGTCGCAGAGATCGAGCGCATCTTCGGTGTATCTGTTGAAGTACGGTCGCGCTGACAGTCCGGAAGCAGACACCTCGTTGACCATCGCACGATAGCGGAGAACGGGGAGATCGAAGCCGCTTCCGTTGAACGTCACAAGTTGCGGTTTCAACTCATCAATCCTGCTGACAAACGCCGATATCAACTCCTTCTCGGTTCTGTCACCGACGTGTGGCGCGCCGAGTGCTTCTACATTCCAGTGGCTTCCCTTGTCACTTGCGACGAGGGCCCCGATGCAGACGATTGAGTGGTAGATGTGCTTCGGAAACTTGTTGCCGACCGCTCCGCGTATTTCGTCGTCGGTCTTACCGTCGAGCCCATTCGCTCGGGCAAAACCCCCGAGATCAGGAACGGTCTCAATGTCCCAGACAATTACAGACGCCACTTAGGTTCACCAATAACCTGAATCTTAAACGGGCCGTATTAGGATACCGCAGAGACTCGCTCCTGTCGCGTGTGTGTGGAGGAGGCACTTTCGAGATAACACCGCCGCCGCCAACTCTCCCTTGCGACATGAGAGGATAAGCGGCAATTAGACGTGCGACTGGTTTTCGGGCCGCGCCGTTGTGCTTCCCCCAAGGGGCTATGGGACCCAGAGGTAGCCGTTAGGGGGGTTCCCATATCCCACGCTAGTCACCCGCCAACGTTGCGGTGTTGCGGCCAGGGAGGGCCCCTCCCGCAATGTCTGCTTTACCCCCGATAGCGGACGTGAGGTGAGCCCGCCTAAAAAGTCCGCTAAGTGCCATTAGCGGAAGTCACAATTGGCCGCAGCATTGCTGAAAAGCTGTAGACTTCATGCGCCTCCGTGGCTGCGGTATATTTCCGCTCTCCGTAGCAACATTATGAGAACTCGAGCCGACGAACGCACATGCTGACTGAAGGGCTCTTTTGGCTAGGTTTTATCGCCTCAGCAGTGATCGGGTTTCTATATTTCCGCGACCTTGGCGACATCACGCAGATGGTCCTCAAGGTTAGGCGAGAAAACATGGTCCGCTTCATCCGCAATGAGTACCGCCTGCTGGGCCTAGGCATCGCCGGATTGATTCTGATGATTGTTATGCATCTCGTGTTCGGCGCTAGCTCGCCATGGGTGTTCTGGCCCGCCGCTATCATCACCATAGTACTTCTCGGCTTTCCATGGGTTTGGATCCACGTTGGGATGCGCAATCAGCAGCGTAGTGCCCGCTACTACAGCATCGACGAGGCCGAAGAATTTGTAAGCCCACATTCGAGTGTGGTCGCTATTGAGAATGACGGCGTTGCACGCGCGTATCCGGACACACAGATCATGCGGCCACATTTGGCGGGAGACGAAGAAGGCCTTGCCGGTGAAGACGTGGTCATGACTTACTGCAACATGTCAAACCTTGGCATTGGATATAAGCCTATAGTGGAAGGTCAAGCTTGTGCGCTCGAGACACTCGCACAACACGGCAACAACTTAATCCTTCGCGACAACCGAACAGGCGATCCAATTCAACAAATTTACGGTCGCGTGGAGCGAAGGGACGGCTCGGAACCTGCTATGGAGCCATGGCCAACCTTTCGAATGACTTTTCGTGGGTTCAGGAAGGCTTATCCAAACGGCCGAATTTTTCTAAACAGGCCATCCTCGAATCCAGTCTTGCGCATAATCGACTTGGCAACGGAAGCCATCTTCGCCTTTATGATGGCAAGACAGCATCAAGAATCGCGGCCTGTTGTGGACAACATGACCCGGCAGGACTCTCGATTACCAAACAAAACCTATGTCTGGGGTATCAATGTCGGTGACGATGCCGTTTGCTGGACGGACGATTTCGTCATTGAGCACGACGGGCCGGTCAACGCGGTTGTTGGCGGCCTAGGTGTAGTGGTCGCGTGGCATCAACAGTATGAAAGCCTTGGCGTGTGGTGGAACGATACCGGGGCGCCTGTAGCTCGGATTGACTTTTGGGGTGAGAGCGAACACCGCAAGCTTCCGCGTGCCGAGGCGCTTAAGGCCGGACTTTTCTGGCATGTTTGGGCAGAATTTTTCCCGCATACCGACATCAATCGTAACGGCAATCCACCTGCAAAGATAGAGAGCGCAGCGTAATGCGCTTCTCGATGCAGGAATAGATTGCCAATTGCCCTGTGGCGTCGGCTCATTTTCACCTAGCAGGCGCTAAGACACCCGCCGCGGACTCACCGTCAAATGGGGTTTTGGCTTAGGTGGCGGACGTCCGCACTTCAGCCCCGATACGCTCCGCGAGAAAATTGTACAGCCACGCGAGGATTCCACCTGTGTGTACCAAAAACCTAAACCCGGACGTAGTGGTGATGAAGTCCGCCAAGGATCGCGTGTGAACGAATGTCTCCGGTGCGGTGAACGAGGCGAGAGGCCGGCGTATCTTTCTCCAATGACCGGTGCGTTCGGATGTTGTTGTAATAGCGGGCATAGACTCGCAGGATTCGGCGCAGATGCGCCTCACCCAAGACGACGAAATGATCCACGCACTCGCGCCGGATCGATCCGATCAGCCGTTCGGCAAAGCCGTTCTGCCAAGGCGAGGCTGGTGCAATAGGTTTGTCCCGGATGCCCATGTTGCGCAATCGGCGCATAACGATGGCACCGTAAATCCGATCACGATCGCGAACGAGGTGTTGTGGGGCATCGTTCCAAGGAAATGCCTCCGTTATTTGACGCGCAATCCATTCGGCCGTCGGATTTGTCGTGACGTTGATCCAAACGAGATCTCTGCGGTCTAGCCGAACGATGACGAAGGCATAGAGCAGGTTGAAGCCAATGGTCGGGACAACGAACAGATCCATGGCGGCAATGTCCGGCGCGTGATTACGCAGAAAGGTGCGCCATCCCTGGCTTGGCGGCCTCCGTCGCTTCACCATGTACTTGGCGACGCTCGACTGTGCGACCTCAAACCCGAGCTTGAGCAGTTCTCCGTGGATGCGTGGCGCTCCCCAGAGCGGGTTCTCAATGCTCATCCGCCGGATCAACGCACGGAGGTCAGATTCGATCTGCGGCCGCCCTCCCCTTGAGCGCGACTTCCATCGCCAGTAGCAGCGAAAGCCGGCCCGATGCCAACGCACCAGCGTCTCGGGACGGATGATCGTTAGAACCTGCAGGGTCGACGGAAACAATCGATACAGCTGGACCAAGAACCAGCGATCGTTGTTCGTGAGCTGGATCCGGCCCTGCATCTTACGCCGCAAAACGATCAACTGATGCCGAAGTGCCGCGCTCTCTGCTTCAAGCCGGCTCTTCGACTTGAATGGCGAGGCCAAGACGGCCAGGACGAAGCAGAGCAGTGCAAGCATTATGCACTGACGTTAGGCGATTCCTTCAGCTAATCAAATGCGGATGGGGTTTTCGGTACACACAGCACCTCGGCCAAGCCGTAGACCGGTGTTGGGAGGCCGACCTGCCGTGCCTTTAACTGGAGCGACAAAAACTGGGAGTAATGGCGCGACTGGTGCAGGTTGCCACCGTGGAACCAAAGCGCCTCTTGCTGGGTGGGCTTCCACATGTTGCGGAGCTCGCCCTCCCAAGGACCCGGATCCTTGGAGGTGTCCGACCCGAGCCCCCAGCACTTACCGACCTTGTTAGCCACGTCCTGACTGATCAGCTTAGCTGCCCAGCCATTCATAGAACCGTAACCGGTGGCAAAGACGACCACGTCAGCCGGAATCTCCTCACCATCCACGACGATTCCGGTCTCGCTGAAACGCTCAGCCTGACCGTGCTTGAGCTTGATATCGCCATTGGCCACCAGCTCCGATGCACCGACATCGATGTAGTAGCCCGACCCGCGGCGCAGGTACTTCATGAATAGACCGGTATCGTCTGCACCAAAATCAAGTTGGAAACCCGCCTTCTCAAGTCGCGCATAGAAGTCACAATCGCGCTCGCGGGTTTCGTCGCATTGTGGCTTCTGCATCTCCGGTAGCACCTTGTAAGGTATTGACGCAAAGATGAGGTCTGCCATATCGGTTGTGATACCCTTCGCTACGGCCTCCTCCGAATAAAGGGCGCCGAGCGCCAGTTCCATCAGCGTGTCCGACTTGACGACATGCGTCGAACTCCGCTGAATCATGGTTACATCGATCCCTGCCTCCCAGAGGGCGGCACAAATATCGTGCGACGAGTTGTTCGACCCGACCACGACGGCCTTTTTGCCAACGTACTCATCCGGTCCTGGATGTTGTGACGAATGATGCCACTCACCCTTGAATACGTCCTTGCCCGGCAGGTCGGGAACGTTCGGAACGCCGGACATGCCGGTCGCCAGCACCAGATGCTTCGGCTTCAGAACAACCTGCTCACCGTCCCGTTCGACAGTCACCGTCCACTCGCCCGCCACCTCGTCATAACTTGCTGATTCCGCGATCGATTTGGTCCAGTAGTTGAGCTCCATGATCTTGGTGTAGCTCTCGAGCCAGTCGCCAATTTTATCCTTTGGGCTGAACACCGGCCAATGATCCGGGAAGGGTAGATACGGGAGATGATCGTACCAGACCGGGTCATGCAGGCAGAGCGACTTGTATCTGTTGCGCCAACTGTCGCCTGGGCGTTCATTCTTTTCGATTATGATGGTCGGTACATCGAGGAGCCGGAGACGTGCGCCGAGCGCGATACCGCCTTGGCCACCGCCGATGATCACTACATAGGGTTGCTCTTTATAGCCAAGTTCGGCAGCCTCGCGTGCTCGGCGTTCGCTATATGTCTCGCGGTCTCGGAAAGCACCATGGGAGACCCCAGCGTCACGGGTCGGGCCTTTGTGTTCCTCATGTCCTTTAATCTGCTGTGCCGTCGTGAGGAGCGTCCAACAGCCGTCATCCTTTAGGCGGACATGGCCCTTTCCGATGACGGCGTCGGTCTCGAAGTTGAGCCAAGCTTCTGTGACGCCGTCCGCCTCCGTCGCCTCACCTGCGATCTGCCAGTTGGTCGGGTTGGTTTTCGCCAAGGTCGCAATGGCCATCTGGCCAATCGCTTCGCGACCCTCCATGGTCTTGATGTTCCAGGTGAAGGCAACAAGGTCACGCCAATAGCAGTCATCGCCGAAGAGTGCTTTCAGAGCGTCGGTATCTTGCTCTTCCAGAGCGCTCGAAAATTTTGCCAACCACGTTGAGACTCGGCCAGCTGGTGCTGTCACGTCCATTATGTCCTCCCACTTGTCTTGTGATTTGTACCCGACTGCTTCTTCTTACGACTGAAGTCGCAAACAATGTCGCAGGACATTGCGGTAGGCAACCTGCGAGCGCTGAGTCATTGGCGGCCGTTGAGCTTTGTAATGTCGGGACCACGAGGCTCGATATCCTCACCGCAGCGACTCATCCCCACAGAAGGTCTCAGCATCTCAACGCGTTGGACGTCCCTCTCCCTAACTTGGCGAGCAGGGAGAACCCAGCTCATAGCAGGGAGGCTAGCAGAGCCGACGAGGTTTTGGGTGCACACACCCACTCGGCTGAGGAAAAAGGCATACAGCGGCCGTCAAAATTTGATCGTTGTTCGCGCGCCTACTACGGTGGCGTTTCCCAGAGGCATCTTGCCCGACGCATTTGGCAAACCAGCTCCGGGTTGCCAGATGTACTGTAAGTCCGGTTGAAGCGTCCAACTTGGGGCGAGTTGGATCGTGTAGCAGATTTCAAACAGAGCCTCGTAGTCGTCTGTTCCTAGCATCACCGCGTCCAAGTCCGCGGTATCGAGCTCATCGGAAATGCCCGTGTAGGCGAAGCCGATAGCGAGAGTGTCCTCTGGACGGTTCGGGATCATGCCCAAGAGGGAAACGCCGCCGTCTGCGTAGAAGTCGATAACGTTCCGGTCTGAAGGCATACCCACGACGCGTCCAAAGAGCTTTACGCCCTTTGGTTGCTCACTCCCCGGCGCGCGCCAAATAAACTGCTCAATGATACCGTACAGGCCAAAGTTGTCATCCACGCGGCGGGATGTTCCGGTGGAGGCGACATCCTGAAGCTCGAATTTGCCGAAGTGGTTAAAGACACCGATCTTGATCGTGCCAGCGAGCCCATCCTTACTGTGTTGATAGTCGCCCTCAATCATCAAGAGCGGCGGGTCGTCGAGCCGGAAGTCCAACCCATTGCTATTGCAGAGCTGCGGATTGCCCTTGCAGTTGGGCCCAGCAGGATCGCCGTTGTAAACGCCCACCTGAAGCGTGAGTTGATCATTCGGGGTTACCACAAGGTGTGCCCCCGGCGTGGCGAGAGGATAAGCGGGTCCACCACTGGGCAGATTGAGAGCCATGATCGAGGGCCAACCCCATGTTCCATTCAGAAACACACCGCCACCCAGAACATAGGTCGCGTCTGCTGCGAGTTGCCCCAGCTTGATGGCAAGCCGGTCGTCAAACAGGCGCTGTTGTAACCAAAGCTCGAATTGGCGCGTTGCGGGCGTGGCTTCCAGATCGCTCACTGGCATCAGGCTGCCAACGGCGTCAGCCGTGATACTTTGACCGTGAATCTGAAGCCCGTTGGTATGAAAGCAAAGCCCTCTCCAAAAGCCGAGTCTGTGCATGTCGACATACATGGCGAGGTGCAGAAGGCCATCATAATAGGAGCCCTGCTTAAGGCCCCCGGCTGTATTGGAGAACGCCTCTGCGTAATAAACACCCGCAACGGAGATGCCGGACTCTTCCAGGGCTGCGCGTGAAGTCAGGGGCCCGGCTGAACGCGGGCCAAGGTTCGAACGTAGGGTATCCGCCAGAAATTCTGGGTCTGGAACACGACAATCCGCTTTGGCACTCCCCGCTAATAGGGGGAGACCGGTAACGAGCATTAAAGCAAATACAGCTCCACGAAAAAATTGCCCCAAGCAAGACATGGATCCGCTCTTCCAAACTGCCATTTATTAACAAAATAGCATGCTTTGAACGCACCGCTTAAGCAGTTTCATCCTACCCAGACCATGAGGCTCAAGCTCTCTAACGGAGTGCTGGACATGTTCCGCTATGTCCGCTTGGGGTCATGAAAATAGCCTGTCGAGAGAAAGAGCTAGGAGACCCCTACTCAATTTTGCGACTCATATCTCTCGGGTTCCGCTTCCGCAGAACGAAGCCAATTCGTGGCCGATTTCTGGGCCTATTCGGGGGTGTTTGATAGGCTCTCACCAAGAGCCAAAAGGCCCGCGATTAGGTGGCCTTGCTAGTAGTCTGAGACCGACTTATCTCTCCCGGTTTCACCGCTCAGGTTGAAATAACCTGTCCAGATCCCCGTCTAATTGTCGTTAGCTCCCGCAACTGCGCGCGTGGCTATGGCGCTGAACGATGGCGGTCTGTCCCAAGACAATCTCTAGAAATTCAGCTTCGATCACGCGGTGTGGTGTCCATGCCAAGTGGTTGGTCTACCGTCGCAGGATGAGCGGGCCGTCGACCCCGGCCAGAAGCACGGGACCCATCGCCACATATTGGCTTGCAGCAACCAGCTAACCCGTGCCGCCAACGAAGGGCGGGCCATATCACAATGCTTGATTTTAAACCGACTCAAACAGAGTCTCGCGACGAGGATGCGGGGCTCGACACCCAGCCCAAGTACGAAACCAAGATCAGAAAATGCCTGATGTGCGGAACGCAGATTCCGAGCGAATGGGCAGGCGAGCGCATTTGCCGCAAATGCAGGACCTCCTCGACATGGCGCCGTGGCTGATCCAGCTGCTTCGTCCGCGAGCGTCGCGATTGTCGCCCGAACAAATCTCAATCGTTGCACAACACCATTAGAGCGAAGCCAGAGAAAATGGCATCACAGAAATCACGCCAGCTCAAAACAGGACCTGTCCGGTCGGGGCTTGGAACATCACGATCTCCTGGCCACCCGAAGTCGCACAGCTCAGTGGTCAAACGCACACGCCCCAACAGCTCCGCCCATCCCAAGACCAGCTTCGATCGCTATCTAGCGTTGGCCCGTGCCGCGGCGGCCTCCGGGGATGCTGTCGAGTCCGAGTATTATCTCCAACATGCCGATCATTACTTTCGGCTGTTGAAGTCAAAAACGGCCTGAGAATAAGCGACCAAGTCAGATGCGAAGAAGTCCGGATGAGATTTTCGGTACACACAGCGTGTCAGCGCCCATCTCCCCGGTCCGCACGCGCATCGCGCCTTCGAGCGGCATCACGAACACCTTGCCGTCGCCGGTCCGCCCCGTGCGCGCCGCCTCGGGCGAACTGTTCAAATAGCGGAAGGGATTGCGCATAGCCGGAGGCTAAGAAACCTCGTCAGGTGCCTCAAGCCAGTTTAGTCTGACAATGCCGGCACCATGATTTGAGCAGGTCAGCGGCGAAGCTTCCGAGCGCATGCAGGACTGCAAACCTCGCTGTCAATCATGAAATGATTCTGTCTTACGATGCGAATCCGGCCTGGATGGAATTTTCGGAAAGGACAAAGCTAATTGTCGAGGACTAAAAGCCACACAGCACGGTTGACCGCTATGGCGACATTCGACACAAAGACGTACAAAGACAATATCGTCCTTGGTGCTACAGCGGCGATTCTGGCTTTCGCCAGTCTCGCCGTGATGAGTGCGCTCGTTAAAGAAGCCTCGCAAGGTACGTCAGTCGAGGTTGTCGTCTTCTTTCAGAATCTTGTCTGTCTGATCTTCGTCGCACCGGTCGTAATCAGCTATGGCTGGGGAGAGATCAAGACGGCGAGGATTGGTATCCATGTGTTGCGCGCGGTGACCGGCACCGGCGCCTGGCTCGGGCTCTTCTTCGCCATCACGCTGATGCCGCTGACCAACGCGGTGCTGATCACCTATTCGGCGCCGATCTGGATCCCGCTGATCGCCTGGATGCTGCACGGCCGCAAGGTCGGGAGGGCGGTCTGGGCTGGCGTCATATTGGGTTTTATGGGAATCGTCATGGTGCTGCATCCGTCCAACGCGGCGCTCACCTGGGGCGCACCCTTAGCGCTCGGCGCGGCCTTTCTACTCGCCCTGGCGTTGCTGTCGGTACGCTGGCTGTGCGAGACCGAGCCCAATCTCCGAATCCTTTTTTACTATTTCCTGCTGTCGACAGCACTCATTCTACCCTTTGCGCTCTTTTTTTGGCAGACGCCAGAGCCTTGGACCTGGATCTATCTCGCCGGCATCGGGCTTTGTCTGCTCGCCTCCCAGGTCCTCCTCATCGTCGCGTACAGATACGCCTCGGCGGTGACGCTGGCGCCGATCATCTATTCGGTTATCGTCTTTACCGCTCTGATCGACTGGGCGGTCTGGCACCAGGTGCCGTCGTTGATGGAAGTCGGTGGCATGGCGCTTGTCATCCTGGGCGGCGTCATTGCCATGAAGGTCGGCTCCAAGTGCGAGGAAGGCGAAGTCGATTGACGCTGATGTGGGGGCCATCGTGCGGCTGTTCCTGGCCTTAGTCATGACAATCAAGTTGGCGACCCCAGCGCTCGCCCAACAGCTCGGTGAGCTGGTGGAGCAAGATGGTTCGTATGCTGAGCCCTGGTTCGTGGATCCAACGGACATTACACGGAACCCCGATGACATCACAAACCGGTTGGAGAAGGAGGCGAAGCGCAAGGATACGCTGCTACGCACGCCGGGCCTCGATCGGATGATGCTCCCCTGGACCGAGTTTAAGGATCAGCTCTTCGATGACCACGGGCTCGGCTTTGGCATTTTCTATACCACGCTCTACCAGAGGGCTGATGCCGGTCTGGTTGATGCCGAAGGCAAGTCCGGTCCGGACGAAGCGTCGGGCGGCATTTTAGGTATTGCTGGCACTTGGGAGCTCTTTGGACGCAGCACCCAACATCCGGGAAGCTTGGGCTTCAGATTACAGGGCCGCCACCGCATGAGTGCGATCCCTCCGCAAAGCCTGGGCCCAGACATCGGCTCATTGTGGCTCACGGGAACCCTCTTTAATGAGTTCGATATGTCCCTGATCGAACTCTACTGGGACCAGCACATTGTCAAAGATCGGCTCGCCTTTCGGTTCGGCAAGACTGTACCGTTCGTGATCCACGATTACTTCAAATACAAGAGTCCGGTATCTGGCTTCCAGGACTCAAACCTGACGTTCAATAACTCTATCTCCTGGGTTGGCTTCGGGCTCGGGGCTGTTGG